>JAILMY010000215.1 GCA_024692165.1 Butyrivibrio sp.
TGAAGTTACAATAGCATGTTTCCTTCTTCGCAAAGCTGTCAGAGGAGACATCATTGATGTTTGGAAAAAGAAGTGGAACAAGCAGGCAAAAGAGCCTGAGAGTAGCACAGCTTTGGCTCATGAAGCAGAAGTTGGCTGATAGTGATTACTCTCTCTTGTAGATGCTCTGATACTCTTTTGGCGACATGCCGTACTCTTTTTTAAAGGATTTAAAGAAACTTGAATAGTCCCTGAAACCAAAGCGCTCGTAGGCTGAGGTTATGGGTTCACCGCTTGTAATGGCGTCTCTGCACTCTGAGAGACGCTTTTTTATTATGTACTGATGAAGGGAAATTCCCAGTGTATCCTTAAAAAGATGGGCAACGTAGTACTTGCTGACATAGAATTTTCCTGCGATATCGTCAAGACTCAGCTGATCCTCCAGATTTTCTTCAACATAAGAGATGATGCTCTGGAACAGGGATAGTTCATCGCTTCCCGAGTGGCTGTGCTCCTCGTCGTAGATAATGCGGTTGATGGTAAGGATAAGGTCGCAAAGGCAGATGTGCTGGAATGTATCGGCACCGTATCTGTCCTGACTTATCTCCTCCAGAAGGCGCAGGAATTTTGACTCCACCAGATGAAACTGGGACGGAGCCAGGTGATAGATGTACTTATGAAAAGCTTCTGCTTTCTGCATAAGGTACATGTAATCCATTGATTCTGACAAAAGAGAATTGCAGCAGTCACGGCTGATCCAAAAGACAAAGCGCCTGTAGTTCTTTTCCGATTCGTGCATGATGGCGTGGTGTTTAACCCCGGGAGGCATGATCATAAGATCTCCCGGTGTCATTTTGTAGGTATCTGAACTGTTTCCACTGAAAATCTCCATGGTCACGTCGCCCTCGATGAACAGATAGCACTCGTAGTAATCGTGGGCATGGGGATGAAGGGTCTTGAAATTCTTATCGGAATAGTAAAAGACCTCAAAATCCGATGAAAGCATATATTGTCTTGAATTGAAAGATGAACGTAGTTTGTTTTTCATAACAACATCATAACATGAGCAACAATTTTTGCAATATATGAAACAAATAATCCTATTCATATATTGATCCAAAATATATAAAGTGAATACAAGAAATACAGTTGAGGTTAACCCCCCACAAAAGGAGAATATGAACTATGGAAATGACACTTCGTTGGTACGGAAAAGAATTTGACACAGTTAAGCTTTGGCAGATCAGACATATCCCGGGCGTTAAGAGCGTTATTACTACACTATACAATAAGCAGGCAGGAGAGCTCTGGACTCAGGACGAGATCAAGGCCCTGAAGGCTGACGTTGCTGCAGAGGATATGAAGATCGCAGGTATTGAGTCAGTTAATGTTTCAGATGCAATCAAGGCTGCAACAAAGGACAGAGACGAGCACATCCAGAACTACATTGACACCTTGGAAAATCTTGGTAAAGAAGACATCCACATGGTATGCTACAACTTCATGCCTGTTTTTGACTGGACAAGAACAGAGCTTGCAAGAAAAAGAGCTGACGGCTCCACAGTTCTTGCCTACACACAGGAAGCTGTAGATGCAATCGATCCCGCAAAGATGTTCGAGACTCTTTCAGGTGACACAAACGGAACAGTAATGCCCGGCTGGGAGCCTGAGAGAATGGCTCATGTAAAAGAGCTGTTTGAGCTCTATTCAGGCATTGATGAGGACAAGCTCTTCGAGAATATCGTTTACTTCCTTAAGGCGATCATGCCTGTTTGTAACAAATATGATATCAAGATGGCTATTCATCCTGATGATCCTGCATGGTCTGTATTCGGACTTCCAAGAATCATCAACAATGAAAAGAACATCTTAAAGCTTATGAAAGCAGTAGATGACGTGCACAACGGAGTTACATTCTGCTCAGGTTCTTACGGAACAAGCCTTGAGAACGACCTTCCTCACATGATCAGAGCACTTGAGGGCAGAATCCACTTTGCACACGTTCGTAACCTTCGCTTCATCTCACCAACAAACTTCGAGGAGTCAGCACATCTTTCATCTGATGGAACCTTCGATATGTATGAGATCGTTAAGGCACTTTACGAGACAGGCTTTGACGGACCTATTCGTCCTGATCACGGCAGAATGATCTGGGGCGAAGTTGCAATGCCTGGTTACGGCCTCTATGACAGAGCTCTTGGTGCAACCTACATCAACGGCCTCTGGGAAGCCATCGAGAAGCAGCACACTCGTTGAGTATGTATGCGATTTTGATATAAACGCAAGATAAGGAGAGTGAGAATAATGGTTTTGAATAATGAGTCCGTAAAAAAAGCGGAGTGGAAGGATAAAGGATATTTTGTACCAAGCTTCGACAGAGAAAAAATGATCGCTGAGACTGTTGCAAATCCTGAGTGGGTTCACTTTGGAGCAGGTAACATCTTCAGAGCATTCCAGGCTAATCTTTCCCAGAGAATGCTGGAGGAAGGCAGCGCCACAAGAGGTCTCACCGTGGTTGAGGGCTATGACTACGAGATTATCGAAAAGATGTATAGACCCCATGACAATCTTTCAATCCTTGTTACTTTAAAGGCAGACGGAAATGTTGAGAAGTCAGTGATCGAGAGTATCGCAGAGTCATGCATCCTTGATTCAGCTGATGAGAAAGAGTTTTCAAGACTTCGCGAGATCTTTTCCGCAGATTCTCTGCAGCTGGCTACTTTCACAATCACAGAGAAGGGCTACAGCATTGTAAATGCAGCAGGAGAGACTCTCCCTGCAGTAAAAGAGGACTTTGAGAACGGTCCTGAGGCTCCAAAGAGCTATATTGGAAAAGTTGCTGCTCTTCTTTATGCGAGATTTAAGGCCGGTGAGAAGAAGATTGCAATGGTAAGTACGGATAACTGCTCACATAACGGTGACAAGCTCTTTGCAGCTATGGATGCTTTCGCTAAGGCTTGGACAGATAACGGCAAAGCTGACAAGGCTTTCCTTGCTTATGTTGAGGACGAGACAAAGGTTTCTTTCCCATGGTCAATGATCGACAAGATCACACCAAGACCTGACGACTCAATAAATGAGATCCTTAAGAAGGACGGCGTCGAGGATCTTGAGCCTGTTGTTACATCCATGAAGACCTGGGTTGCTCCTTTCGTAAATGCTGAGGAGAGTGAGTATCTTGTAATCGAGGACAAGTTCCCTAACGGTAGACCTGCTCTTGAGAAGGTTGGCGTTATTTTCACAGATAAAGAGACTGTTGATAAAGTAGAGCGCATGAAGGTCTGCACCTGCCTTAATCCTCTTCACACAGCTCTTGCTGTATATGGCTGCATCCTTGGCTATGAGAAGATTTCTGATGAGATGAAGGATGAGGACCTTGTAAAGCTTGTTAAGCAGATTGGTTACGTTGAGGGACTTCCTGTTGTTACTGACCCCGGTGTCATCAAGCCATCAGAATTTATTGATACAGTTGTAAACGTTAGAATTCCTAATGTATTTATGCCTGATACACCACAGCGTATCGCCTGCGATACATCACAGAAGCTTCCAATCAGATTCGGTGAGACTATCAAGGCTTACATCGCTTCTGACAAGCTTGACGTCAAGGATCTTAAGTGCATTCCTCTTGTTCATGCAGGATGGCTCCGCTACCTCATGGGCGTAAACGACGAGGGCGCAGCTTTCGAGCCAAGTCCTGATCCACTTCTTGAGAAGGCCCAGGGCTTTGTAAAGGATATTAAGCTTGGTGAGACAGACAAGGAGAAGGTAAAGGCAGCAGTGCTTCCTCTTCTTAAGGACGCTACAATCTTTGGAGTTGATCTGGAGAAAGAAGGTATGGCTGATACAGTAGTTTCTTACTTTATGGAGCTCATTGCAGACAAGGGAGCCATCAGAAAGACTCTGCATAGCGTCGTAAGTTCACTTTAAAATATTGCTATTTACGACCAGGCGACTAATTAAGAACGCCTAAACCCAGATAAGTTGTATTTTACAGCATATAAAATTGTGCTATCATTTTATTCATAAGATAAAGTGATAGCACTTTTCTGCTATAAAAAACAGCCGTTTTATACGGAATAATTTAGGAGGGGAAAATTATGAAAATATGTCCTAATTGTGGAAATCAGGTAGCTGACGATGCGCTCTTTTGCAATAACTGCGGAACAAACGTTGCAAATCTTGAGTCGGCACCGGAGAATGCAAAAACAGCAGATGAGAGCATTGTAGCCAGTGAAACCATAGGCGCAGCAGCTTCTGCAGCTAATGTTACAGGCGGAGCTTTCAGCGGAGCAGCACAGGCGCAGGATTTTGGCAATGCACAGGAACTTGGTAACGCTCAGGATATTGGTCAGCCGGAGATTTTTAGTAACGATCAGATGAACTATCAGAATCAGTACAGATCTTACGATCCATCAGATCACACAGCAGAGTTTGATCCAAGAGATATTGCAGACAACAAGCTCTTTGCAGTACTTCCGTACTTCACACTGCTTTACGGACTTATTATTTCACTGCTTATCAAGGAATCAGCATTCTGCAAATTCCATGCCAAGAATGCACTCAGACTTAAGATTGCATCATTCCTTGCGCTAATTCCTGCAATCATTCCGCTCCTTGGATGGTTTGTATCTGCAATCCTGTTCCTGATCCTTGTGGTCATTAACATAGTCGCAATCATTCAGTGCTTCCAGGGTAAGGCAAAAGATCTTCCGATCATCAGCAATATTGGATTTCTTAGATAATTAAACGGCGTTTGTACCATGGGGACGGGGTTAGTGGTCCATTTTTGAAAAATGGACCACTAACCCCGTCCCCCATGGTACAAACGCCGATCCCCAAAGCACATCGGCCCTTATATTTCGTCCATTTCGTCTACGTCGTGAACATCACTGGCACCGAATCCGATATTCTGCATGCTTACGGTTCTGCGACGAAGCCTTGCGGATTCTGAAGCTTCTAAAAGGAAGTCCTTGATCTCTCTGCCGTGTTTGATATTCTTCATTATGATAGTTCTGTCAGTTACATCTGACGTGTACATCATAATGGTGGAAAGTCCGAATATGCGCTGGGGCAGCGATCTTGTGATCTCAACATCACTGATCTTGTACATATAGCAGTCATTTTCATGAACGGTAAAGAAACCGGTCAGGATAGTGATCACGTTTTCTCTGAGCTCATATCTTGTGAAGGTCCAGGGAAGACCGAAGAAGAGAAGTCTCTTTTTCTCGTTGTAGCACATGTTTCCCTTAGCTTCCATTGACTGGTTGAATTGTTCCTGATTCACAATCTTTGTCATCTTGGTAAAATTCCTCTCATTTTGAATTATAAGAAAAGCAGCTCAGCTTTCTTTATATTTTATCATATTAAGTGGATACAAAACTTAGAAAAATAAATGGGCGCTCTTGTTAATTTGGCAGGTAAATGATAAACTCTTTTGGTCTGCAGTTTATTTGCAGGCAGTTGAGCGTATGTTTTTAAGATAAAAAGTAAGGAGTAAACATGAAGATAGCAGTTACTTATGAGAATGGTGAAGTGTTTCAGCACTTTGGACATACTGAAGAATTTAAGATTTATGATGTTGAGGATGGCAAGGTAGTATCCTCAGAAGTGATCAGCTCAAATGGCGAAGGACATGAGGCCCTTGCCGGAGTTCTTGCGGCTTGGGACGTTGACGTCCTTATCTGCGGAGGCATCGGCGGAGGTGCTCAGAGCGCACTTTCAGATAACGGAATTGAGATCTGTTCCGGAGCTTTGGGAAATACTGATGAGGCAGTTGAGGCTTACCTTAAGGGAGAGCTTGAAAGCGAAGGCGTCAACTGTGACCATCACGGTGAGGAGCATTCCTGTGGTCATCACAATCAGGATGACAGCAAGGACAGCGGAGAGTCATCTGACTTCGAAAGTGATAGCGAGGAAGGCTGCGGTGGCTGTGGTGGCTGCGGAGGCGATGGCGAAGAGGAAGGCTGCGGAGGCTGCGGCGGTGGCTGTGGCGGATGTGGCGGATGCCACTACGAGCCTGATTTCGATGGCCCTAACCTGGGTAAAAAAGTTCGCGCTCACTACAAGGGAACATTTAACGATGGTTCACAGTTTGATTCTTCATACGACAGAGGCGAGCCCCTTGAGTTCGTATGCGGAGCAGGCCAGATGATCCACGGCTTTGATAAGGCTGTGGCAACCATGAAGGTTGGAGAGATAATTGACATTCACCTTGATCCATCAGAGGCTTATGGTGAGGCTGATCCTAATGCCATCATTCCTATTAACATTTCAGAGCTTCCGGGATCAGAGGACCTTATAGTTGGTCAGCATGTTTACCTTCAGGATGTTTACGGCAGACCAATTCCTGTAAGAGTAATTGAGAAAGATGATACAAGAATCACCTTCGATGCCAACCATGAGATGGCAGGAAAAGAGCTGAACTTCAAGATTGAGCTCGTTGAAGTCCTTGACTGATTTCAGATATTTAGATAATAATATTAAACCTGTGCAGGTCGCTGTTCTTCGTAATAGCGACCTGCTTTTTTTATATAAAAAACTACCTTGAGTTAATCGGTTAACATGGAAAACCTTTTCTAAATTAACTGTTAACTTGTCATTATGAACAAATTTCATGTTATAAGATTTGATGTATTGTACAATTGACAGTAATACCTCCTGATAAATATAATTTTTCTATCAAAGTAAATCGGTTAACTATATGAGATGGAGGTTGTATGAAAAAAGGAAATTTGTGGAAGAGGGTATTATTCACGACAGGTCTGGGCTTGTCTATTTTTTTGAACTCTTTCGGAAACGTTACCGGAGTTCAGGCTGCTGAGCTTCCGGAGAAGAACAACGCTCTGGAAATCCAGAACCAGAGCGAAACAGAAGCCAGTGATGAAGAAAAAGTCACTGACGAAAGTACTGAAGAAGTCACCGAGGAAGTCACTGGGAAAGTCAACGGGGAAGTCACAGAGGACGCAAGTGAGGATGCAATCGAGGAGACTGAAGGGGAAGAAGCTACGACTTCTGAAGAGGATAGCACGGGGGATGCCGTTTGGGAAGCTGATGGCGAATTTTTGAGTACTGCGGAATCCTGTGAGGGGGAATACACAGTATCTCTGGCCGAGGCAGCGACTGTAAAAAAGAGTGCGCCAAGAGACCGGAAGGCTTCAGATAACGCTGAAGTAAACAAAGAAAATGTACACGATGGAGCAATCCTTCAGGCATTTTGCTGGAGCTTTAACACAATCGCTGATAATATGGCTGCTATTGCTGATGCAGGTTATACAGCAGTTCAGACTTCTCCGATCAATGAGTGTCTTGATACCAATCCCGGCAAGAACCTTCATGGTCCTGACGGAATGTGGTATTACCACTATCAGCCCACAGATTGGGTTATCGGAAACTATCAGCTTGGAACAAGAGATGAATTCAAGCACATGTGCGATGTGGCAGACCAGTACGGAATCGCTGTTATTGTGGATATACTTCCGAACCACACAACAACATCTATAAACAATGTGTCAGAGGATCTCTTCGAAGCAGCAGGCGGAAGAGACAGCCTCTACCACACAACAGGTATGACAGCAGGCGGCTATACCGACAGACTTGAGCTTACCTACTACCAGATGGGTGGACTTCCTGATGTGGATACAGAGAACATAAGCTTCCAGGAGTATTTCTACGAGTTCCTTAAGGACTGCGTATATCTCGGAGCAGATGGCTTTAGAATTGATACTGCAAAGCATATCGCGCTGCCTGATGACCCGGTTCCTGCTGATTACGAGGACACAGACAGAAATACTTTTTACCCCAATATGAGACAGGCCATCGATGAATATGCAGCAGAGGTTGGCTCCAAAAGCTATGATGATCTCTTTGTTTACGGCGAGGTCCTTCAGGGTTCTGCCGACAGACTTCCTGCTTATCAGGAATACATCGGTGGAACAACAGCCAGCAACTACGGTGCAAGCCTTCGCTCAGCTCTGGCCAGTGGTGATCTTTCAGTAAATAAGATCAGCGACTACCAGATCTATGATGAGACAGTCGGAGACAGAACCTACACTGCCGACACAGAAAAGCTCATTACATGGGTTGAGTCCCATGATAACTATATGAATGACAGCGAGAGCTGCTGGAGATCCATAAATGATGAGCAGGTCGTTCTTGGATGGGCATTTATAGCAGCAAGAAAAGACGGAACACCATTATTCTTTAGCAGACCTGACGGAAGCTCTGCTGAGAATCCATACGGTAACAATCAGATCGGTGCAGCTGGCAGCGACATCTACAGAAATCCTGCAGTAAAGGCAGTAAATCTTTTCCGCAGACAGATGCTTGACGCTGACGAGTATATTTCCAATCCCGGAGGCAACATCCAGACTGTAATGGTTGAGAGACTTGGCGAGGATGTTCAAGGCGCAGTTATCATCAACAGTGGTCTTGCAAGAACAACTGTCAACACAGAAACAAAGCTTGCCGACGGAACCTACAGAAACATGGTTGAGGGAAATGACGATATCTTCCTGGTAAAAGACGGAGTTCTTTTCGGAAGCATCGCTGCAAGATCAGTGGTTGTTCTTTCTGACAAACAGGAAGGAACAGGAACCGTAGTTTCTTTTTACAACTCAGAAAAATGGGATAACGTGGTAGCAAGAGTGGACGGAGCGGATGAAACTCTTGAATCCACAAATGACAACGATGGCTGGTTCTGGGTAACAGTTCTGGACGATGAGTTTGAGATCAGATTTGAAAATTCAGACGGCAGCCTTGTTTCACCAAGCTATAGTGTAACTGCCCAGAGCGGAACCTTTGCGACCTATGCTTCAGATGCACTGTATTTCTCAAAAGAGGAAGCGGAGAGAGCAATCGGCATTGCCACATATCCTGTATATTTCTTCGGAACTGAGGCATGGCAGAAGGTAAATGTATATGGTTGGCTTTCAGACGGCACTCAGCTCTTTGGCGGATGGCCGGGAACAGCTGCGGTAAGCGAAGGTGAAGGCTGGTACCGCGCCGATGTTAAAGCATCAGCAGACGCAGATTCTTTTAACCTGATCTTTAATAATGGTTCAGACAAGCAGACAGAAAATATCGAAGGCATTACTCCTGAGAGCAAGGACATCTATGTAGCTGTGGATGCTGAAAGATCAAGCGGACAGCTTGCTGTAGACAGATACACAAGCAAAGAAGATGCTGAAAATGCCCTTGGAGTTTCAGGAAGCTTCACTACAGCATATTTTTACAATACAGAAGGCTGGGAGAACGTATATGCATACTCATGGGGAGCAACTGCTCTTGGCCCATGGCCCGGAACAGAGATGACCCTTGAAGAGGACGGCTGGTACAAGATAGTTCTCAATGCAGGTGCCGGCGAAGAGCTTAACATCATCTTCAACAACGGTGACGGCAAGCAGACCAGTGACATGAAGATTACTGATATGAAGAACAGATTCATCCTTCACAACGGTATTGCTTATCAGAAGTACGGCACCAAGAAGGATGCACTGGCAGCCATCGCTACAGGGGATGACGTGGAGTACACAACCGTTTACTTCTACAATGAGCAGACAGACGATGAGGCATGGCAGGATGTGGCCCTCTACATTTATGGCGGCGAAAACGGTGAGTACAACAACCTCATAGGCGGATGGCCAGGAAAGAGTATGGACAGAGAAGAGGGAACAAACTGGTACAGCGTATCCGTTCCTTCAGCGGCCATTGAGACCCATACCCTTACTTATATCTTCAACAACAACGGCGGTGGATCACAGCTGGCAGACAACAAGGACATCACCAGAGAAAAGAGCTACTTCACCTCCAGTAGCACTGACAGCTTCGCAAGTAAGGAAGCGGTGCTGGCATTCCTTGGTATCTCCACAGAGGATCCGGAGCAGCCTGGAGATGAGCCAGAGCAGCCGGGAGATGACTCTGAGAAACCCGGAACAGAGGAGCCTGGGGAAGATCCATCAATCGAGCCGGGCAATGAGGATCCTGCGATCGAGGAACCCACTGAGCCGGAGCAGCCCCAGGATCCGGAGCAGCCAGAAGAACCCGAGGAACCTACACAGCCTGAGCCTACCAAGCCCGTTACACCTGTGAAGCCAATTCTTCCTCCTGTTCCTCCAATCCAGATCATCATTCCTGTAATGAGAGCAGTGAGACGAATCGTCACAATAATTGTTTGGTCATTCTTTAAATTCTTCTGTGGATAAAATCTGAACAGACAGCTTATAGAGGATGATGACTTTAGATATAAGTGTTTCCTTTTCCAATCGCCCCGGCGCGACGGCCCAATGCCCCATGGGGCCCGCCGCTCGCGCCATACGGGGCTCGATAAAAATGGTTAGTCAAGGGAAATAAGAAGAAGCCCCTCTCTAAGAGTGCTGGCTAAGCGCAAGGATTCTTTTGCCAGAGAATTCACATGGATTTTGGGCTAGAGCTGATCTTTCTTGAATTTGTACCCAAGAATTTTTGATCATTTTGGGCTGACAGAAGAAAATTGGAAAAAAGTACCCAAGCTTTTTGGGCTCATATATGGAAAACTATGATTAGTACCCAGAAATTATGCGGATTTCTTGGGTACTTTTTGTGCTTCCACCTCTCACAGCCCAAAATCAGAGAAATTCTTTGGGTACATAATTCAATAATGTCAGATTCAGCCCAAAATGCTGGTTCAAACCGGATGGATATAAAGCGTCGCCCCCGTTGTAAGGCACGGGGTTCTTGGATATAATTAGAGAATGTTGCGAAGGTGCTTTGGAATGCGGCGCAAAGAGGAGGACATCATGAAAAGACTGGCGATTGTTTTGAAGATTGTTGGCGCTATTTTGGCGGTGATTGTGGTTATGGCGGTGGTGGCACTGGTAAGGCTCAGTGTCAGGACTAAAGCCCTTCAGGATGATTATTCCGCGTTGCTGTCTGATGAAAGATACAATGATCCGGTCTCTGTCAGTGGAGTTGAGGTTATCACTCAGGACGTATCCTGCGGATATGCGGTGATAGAGATGTTCTCATCCTGGTGCGGTAAAAATGTCACGGAAGAGAGCCTTTATGAGGAGTACGGCAAGGTGGTCACTTCCACAGGAAAATCCTTCTGCGACGAGATGAATAAGCAGTTTCCGGAATTTGAAACAAGGATCCATAAATGGCAGAAGAACTCAGAGCTGCTTTCCATAATTTATGAGAATCTGGCGGCGGGCGTTCCTGTTCCTTTCGAGTGGGCTGCTTTGTATGGGGATCAGTGGACTCTTCATTATTCGCTGGTTATAGGAATGGACATTAAAAACGACGTCATAAAAGTTGCCAATCCCTATGGATACTATGAGGAGCTGTCAGTCAGTGACTTCCTTGGCAGAACAAGCTTTGAGGCCTATGATGACCTTCCGCTGTTCATGAGGATGGCATTTGCAATTGGAATATTTGAAAAGAACACAGTATTTTCAGTAAAAAAAATACAAGGAGAAAGAGAGAGCATGATAGAAGATAACAAGGAAGTAGACAAGGAATCCTTCGCCAGCGGAATTTCCACAGGGGAAGAGATGCAGGAATCTGAAACTGATAATGCAGGTCAGGAAACTAATGAGGCGGCAGAGGTAGTCATCAGTAATGAGATAGAGGAGCGATGCCCTGTTTCTGTTCAGGCCACAAGGAAAGATGTGGAGTACGGAGAGTTTACTCACGGAGCTTATTACTCAGAGACCTGCGGCCTTGAGAGAGGATACAGCATCCTTCTTCCTGCAGATTACAGAGTAGACAAGCAGTATCCGGTGCTTTACCTGCTCCATGGAATTTTCGGCGACGAATATTCTTTTTCCGGAGATGCAGGTAACAAGATCAAGGAAATCGTAGGAAACATGGCTGCAGATGGCCTTATTGAGGAGACAATAGTTGTTTGCCCCAATATGTATGCCACTACAGATCCGGACCAGAAGCCGGGCTTTGATTCAGAGTCGGTTCTTCCCTACGACAACTTTATCAACGATCTGGTTAACGACCTTATGCCATTTATTGAGAAGGAGTACTCGGTACTTACAGGAAGAGAAAATACCTACCTGGCAGGCTTTTCCATGGGCGGACGAGAGACTATTTTTATAACCCTGAAAAGACCTGAGCTTTTCGGCTATGTGTGCTCTATGTCAGCGGCACCCGGCATTGTGCCTACCAAGGACAAATTCATGACTCATACGGGACAGATGCAGGAAAGCGAAGTAAAGTTTGCGGATGGAGCAGTAACTCCCAATGTCTTCATGCTTTGCTGCGGCACAAGAGACTCCGTAGTTGGCACATATCCCAAGTCATATCATGAGCTTCTTGAAGAGGGCGGAGTAGATCATATCTGGTATGAGGTAACAGGAGCAGACCACGACAATAACGTGATAAAGAGTGGTCTTTACAATCTCTTTAAGCAGATTGCATACGACAAGGCAAATTAAGAATGCACTTGTTTTTCTTTGAAAATGTGGTAATGTACTTAAATGGTTTTACGTAAAAATGAAAGGGCATAAGTTAACGATATGAGAGCATATTTTGCAGGCGGATGCTTTTGGTGTGTTACACCTATTTATAAGATGTACGGCGTGGACAAGGTTGTTTGTGGCTATAGCGGCGGTGATGAAGTCAATCCCACCTATGAGGATGTCAAGCATCAGAAGACCGGTCACAGAGAGACCATAATGCTGGAGTATGATCCTGAAAAGGTGTCATTCTCTAAGCTCCTTGATATCTTTTTTGCCAACGTTGATCCCTTTGACAGCGAGGGACAGTTCATTGACAAGGGCTTTTCCTATACCCTGGCGATCTACTATACCAATGAGGATGAGAAGCGCCAGGCAAAAGAGCGAATTGATAAGCTTAAGGCAGATTCGGGAAAAGAGGTATTTGTAGCCCTTGAGCCCTTTAAGTCTTTCTATGAGGCTGAGGAGTACCATCAGGACTACTATCTGAAGAATCCTGAAGCATTTGAGAAGGAGCTTATCGAGTCAGGACGAAAGAAAGCTTAAAGCAGTTAAACGCTTATCAAAGCGTAAGAAGGTTTGAAATGAGTGAAGAAATAAATAGAAATGAAAATATAGAGATAAAGGCAGAGGATAAGGCTGCAGTGGGTCTTAGCACTGCGGATTACTTCTTTGATCTGCCACAGGAACTGATCGCTCAGGACCCAATGGCAAAAAGGGATGAGTGCAGGCTTCTTATTCTGGATAAGGAGACCGGAGAGGTTGAACATCATATTTTCAGTGAGATCATAAACTATCTGGAGCCGGGAGATTGCCTGGTTCTTAATAATACAAAGGTTATTCCTGCCAGACTTCTTGGAGAGAAGGAAGGGACAGGAGCAGCGGTGGAGATACTTCTTTTAAAAAGAAGAGAAGCAGACGTCTGGGAGACACTGGTTAAGCCGGGTAAGAAATTAAGGCCCGGAGCCAGAGTTTCTTTTGGCGGTGGAATCCTTAAAGCGGAGATCATGGATATCGTTGATGAAGGAAACCGCCTTGTGAAATTCTACTACGACGGAATCTGGGAAGAGGTGCTGGACAGACTTGGAGAGATGCCACTTCCGCCTTACATCACCCACAAGCTTCAGGACAGGAATATGTACCAGACTGTCTATGCCAAGTACGAGGGCTCTGCAGCGGCACCTACGGCAGGACTTCATTTTACCAATGAACTTCTTGAGAAGATAAAGGACAAGGGCGTTGATCTTGCCTATGTAACTCTTCACGTTGGTCTTGGCACCTTCAGACCTGTAAAGGTAACCAATGTAAAAGAGCATCATATGCATACTGAATGGTATCAGGTAACCCAGGAGGCTGCTGATAAGATCAACAAGGCAAAGGACACAGGCCACAGAGTTATCTGTGTTGGAACCACCAGCTGCAGAACAATCGAGAGCGCAGCTGATGAGAACGGACGTCTGTCCGAATGCAGCGGCGATACTTCTATATTTATTTATCCCGGATACCGGTTCAAGGTTCTGGACAGGCTTATTACCAACTTCCACCTTCCGGAATCAACGCTGGTTATGCTGGTTTCTGCCCTTGCAGGAAGAGAAAAGGTCCTTTCCGCCTATGAAGAGGCAATCAAGGAACGTTACAGATTCTTTTCCTTTGGCGATGCTATGTTCATTAAATGATTAAATATTTATAAAAACGTACAAATCTGCCCGATTAAAGGTTAAAATTAGTACATGACTAAAAGGCGGAGTTTGTCGGTAAAACTTACATATTTTTTTCTTATTCTGGTCCTGTCGGTGCTTATTGCGACAGGGCTTGGTACTTTTTTGAATCAGACCTCCATCTATATGAAGCAGAATGAGCAAAGGCTCAGGAATATCGTTGAGTACCTGGCTCAGCTGACTTTGACAGATGGGGATGAATTTGTTGCATATCAGCAGATAATGCTTGAGTATGGGGATGAGATCATGGTGCCCTTTGACTTTGACGGGGATTACCACCCTGCCAAGCTGGAGTTTTACGAGGCTTTTAACGAGGTGTATCCCGGAAAAGCTCCCGGTATCGATGTTCTTTACACTGATATGCCTGAAAATCTAAAGATTCTTTATGGAGTTTACAAGCATGAGTATTGGCTCCATATCTTTGAAATCGCCAGAGACAGCTTTGAAATCGACTATTGCTATTATGTAGTTCCTACCGGAGAGGGGCTCCATGTCTATTATGTTATCGATGCAGTAAGAGAGGAGAAGGAAGTTGACGGAGAGAAGTATATCTTACTGAATTATGAAGTGGATCAGCCTCAGGAAATTCATCAGCATATGTGGGATGCCTGGAACAGCGGCGAATATGTTCCCGGGTTTGATATGACAAACAATGAGTACGGCATAAACCTGGTCTATTGCCTTCCGCTCACTATAAATGACCAAAAGATGGGCCTTGTCTGTGCTGATGTTTCATTTGAAAAGGTCAACAGGAATATCGTATACATAACCATTAAACATGTGGTAGGTATAGGAATTGTAGTTGTTATATTCTGTGCAATCCTCTCCTGGCTCGTAGGTTCCAGATATATTAAAAGACTTATCAAGCTAAAGGACGAGATAAGCGAGTTTTCAGATAATAAGGATCCGGATATTTCCTATAAGATCATTCAGGATATAAAAGGCAACGATGAGATCTATGATCTTGCCAGGCAGACTTCTATGATGATCCAGGAGATTGGGACATACATGCAGAGCCTTGTTTCCAAGAATAAGGATCTTGCCGAGGTCCAGAGAAGGCTGACAGAGGCCAACGAGCTGGCTAACAGAGATACCCTTACCGGCGTCAGGAATAAAACAGCCTATGACAATGAAGTCAGGAAGATTGATGATAAGATCGTCAATGAGCGCTTCAGAAAATTCGGAATTGCCATGGTTGATCTCAACAACCTAAAGAAGATCAACGACAGCTTTGGACATGAGAAGGGCAATGTGGCCATCAAAAAGGTGTGCAACATGATCTGCAGGAAGTTTGCCCACTCACCGGTATTTCGCGTTGGCGGCGATGAGTTTGTGGTCATCATAGAAAATGACGATTATGAAAAGGTGGAGACTCTTGTTACAGAGTTGCAACAGGAGATAGATGCGATCTATGGAAAACAAGCCCTGGAACCCTGGGAAAGAGTTTCAGCAGCCATCGGATGGGCTCTATACGATCCGGTTTATGATGCCGATGCGGATAGCGTTTTCAAGAAGGCTGATCAGCAGATGAACAAGAAAAAGAAGGCTATGAAGGCTGGGATGATCTAAGGATCCCCGGCCTTTTCTTTTGGGGGAGATCTCTTTTGACATCTGATAAGCAGAGTTTATCGGAAAAGAAAAGCAGAAGATAATTCACATTTTGCATTAAGGCGTGTATTATAAGAACATGTAAAAATCAAACAGCTAATTTTGAGGAGGATAGTTTATTATGAAAAAGAGTAAAATTGCAAGCATTTTTCTTAGTGGTGTTCTGGCATTATCTGCACTTACAGGATGCGGAAGTGCTTCAGAGCAGGCACAGGCAGCTGCAGATACAGTAGCTGAGACAACAGAAACAGCAGCAGAGACAGCTGAAACAGTAGCTGAGACAGCAACTGAGGCTCCTGCAACAGAGGACGGAGACAAGACAATCACAGTAGGTGCTACACCTGTTCCTCACGCAGAGATCCTTGACAACATTGTAAAAGAAGTACTGGCAGAGGATGGCTGGACTCTTGAGACAGTAGTATTTTCAGACTACGTTCTTCCAAACACATCTCTTGAAGAGGGCGAGCTTGATGCTAACTACTTCCAGACTCTCGGATATATGAACCAGCAGAATTCTGATGCAGGTCTTCATCTTGCAGCAGTTGCAGGTATCCACATCGAGCCAATGGGCATCTACTCACAGAAGTATAAGTCTCTTGAAGAGCTTCCTGATGGCGCATCAATCGGTATTCCTAAAGATCCTGATAACGGAACAAGAGGTGTTGACCTGCTTGTACAGAAGGGACTTCTTGTATCAAACGG
>JAILMY010000023.1 GCA_024692165.1 Butyrivibrio sp.
TTATCCTTGTAGATGAAAACAAATATGCAAAGGAGAGGCTATGAACAGAAAAGATATTTTGGGGAATGAAATTAAGTCTGAGTGCGTAGGATGCGCAATTGTGCGTGGTGAGGTGAAGCTTCCCGGGGGAATTATTTATGATGGGGAGTCGATTATTCTTGCTGCAGATCCAGAGATTCCAATTCCCGGGTTTCTAATAATTACAAGTAAAAGACATATTCAGTCTTTTGCGGAATTAACTTCAGACGAGAGAACTGAGATAGGAAATACAATAGCAATCGCAGAAAGAGCTATAAAGGATCTGAAGATTGCTGAAACTGTTACATTGGTGCAGGAAGAACGCTCTAAGCACTTTCATATATGGATTTTCCCTAATCAGGAGTGGATGCTTGAAAAATTAGGATATGGTTTGCAGTATCTGCGTGATATCAACGCTTTTGCCAAAGATAATGCTTCTGATGCGGATATTGAAAACGTGATTAGGACTGCCGAAGAAATTAAGAAATACATAGAAAGCGAAGATAAATATGACTAAAGTTATTCCAATAAAAGAGCTAAAAATACAAGAAGTGGAAGTAAGAGAACTGCCAAAGGATATTGAAGAAGGAGTACAAGCCTATTGGAATGAACTTACAGCAAAGTATCCAGGGATGTTTAATGGGGCGTTATATTCTGTAATCAGTATGGAAAATGATGATGGCATAGTTACAATAACATGTGAGCCCTCTGATTATGCTCATTACAAATACAGTGAGATCAAGGATCTTGGAGAGTATGCATGTAGAAGTATGTATGCAGGTTGCATATTAGTCTCATCTGACAAAAAGCTGTTTGTTTCGCTAAATGGCGTAGGCTCAGAGTTTGTAGGAAAGATTCAGGGAATAGGTGGAGTTATGGACCCTTCTGACAGATTTATTGGTGGCTCCATACACGAGGATGGCAGTACAGATACTAACAAATTATCACCTTTAGTGACAGCATTTCGAGAGCTTGAAGAAGAGGTTGGCAAAGAAATCAGGGATAGCATTACTGATATAGGCAAATCGTATCTTGTTACTAATGACAATAAGTATGGCTTTCCTTTTGTTTTTTATTCAAGCCTTGATTCAGAAACTATTCTATATGCCTTTGATTCTTTTAAGAAGGAGACAGGCAGTAATGAGGTGGATAGACTGATTTCTTTTGGAAAAGATGATATGGCTGAACTTGAGAAATATGAATCAGGTCAGGATATTGGTGTAGTGGATCTTTTGAAAATCATTATGGGTGAATTGTAAAAGATGAAACGGAATATTACTTGTCTTTATCTCTGTATAATGGATAAATAAAGATAAATAATATTTTTGCTATGCGCATTTGTTGCTATCCTGTACTATAGAATGATGGACATTGTCTTTTATGAAAAAGATCATGGAATAAGTAACAAGAAAGGTTAGGGCTTTGAAAGATGAAAAGAAAATCTGTTGATCCAAAATTTTCGATGTGTGTACAGCCTTCTTTTATAATTGGAACTAATAATGAGGATGGATCATACAATTTTGCGCCTATTACCTGGGTTAGTGCTACTTGCGAAGGCGGCGATGAATACCTGCTTGTTGTAAGTATGTTTGGAACGAAAAGGACCAAGCAGAATGTCATCAGGAGAGGCCTTTTAAGCGTGAATCTTGTAAGCACGCAGATGTTGCCTATGATGGATTATTTTGGCTCAAAACATGCCAAGGATGGAATTAAGAATGATATCACGTATGGTGTGAGCTGTGGAGTTGTTTTAGATGTTCCAACTTTGGATGAAAGCCCTTGGGTATATGAATGTGAAGTTGCCAGATCAGTGGTAACAGGCGATTCGACCACATTTTTCTGCCATATCAGAAATGTGCAGATGGATGAGAGACTTTCTCCAAAGGATACCTTCGATATCGACCTGACAGTATTGGATCCGGTTATTTACTCCGGGAAATACCATAGCCTCGGTAAAATGCTCGGAAGTATCGGTGATTTTTATAAAGCTGATAAAACATAAGAGGCATGGGTATAGAAGAATGTTAATACATCCAATTGAGCCAATATATGATAGTAATTCAAATATCCTGATTCTGGGGAGTTTTCCTTCTGTTAAATCAAGAGAGGAAGGCTTTTTCTATGGACATAAGCAGAATAGATTTTGGAAGGTTGTTTCCGGAGTGTTCGATGAGGAAGAGCCAAGGACAATTGAGGAAAAGAAAGCTCTTTTGACAAGGAATAAGATTGCATTATGGGATGTGATACAGTCTTGCGATATAGTAGGATCGTCGGATTCCAGTATCACTAATGTAGTGCCAAACGATTTAAGCGTTATCCTAAGTACGGCGGATATCAAGACAATATATGTCAATGGTAAAACAGCACTTAAGTACTATGAAAAGTATACAGAGCCTGTGATCAAAAGGCCTGCAATATGTCTTCCATCTACAAGCCCTGCAAATGCTGCCTGGAGTTTGGAAAAGCTTTTGGATGTATGGAAGAAGGTGACAAAATGACTGAAGAAACTAAGAAGACTAGGACGGATGATTATAGAAAGGTGGCTGCAAGATTATACAGGGAATGTAGAAAAGACACTTACATATACATCCCGTGAAGTTTACAAGAAAGAATTTGCGGGATTTATAGGTATGTTTAAAGTGGTAGGAGGTCTTTTGACAGGGGTACTTTGCTGAGCATAGTATTTTCCATGGGGCTGGTAAGATGAATCGGTGCTGAAATGTCAGATTTTTTTTATATTTAATAAAATATTAAGATTATAGACATTCATAGGTGTTGTTAAAGATGTGATTGAACGATAGAATAATTATACACGTAATATAGTTATTCTTATGAGAGGTAGAATTATGAAAGGAAAATTTTATCAGTCAGTTAAGGGTAAGATACTGATGATGGGTGCACTTGGAATCATTGCAGCCATCATTATAGGCGCTGTAGGTGTAACTTCAATTAACAGAAACGGCAAAAACAGTGAAGTTGTGTCGCTGGTAGACGAAATCGGTCTGCTTCAGGCGCAGAACCTCGCCAATGACGCCCTCTACCAATACTATGTTGATGAATCCTATCTGAATGCATCGCTGGAAAACCTTGATGTCATGGAACAGAAGGCTCAGCAGCTCAAGAAGCTGGCAGGCCCGGGCTATATGTCTTCGGTTGACTCTATCATCAGCAATGTTGAGCAGTATAAATCAAATTTTAACGAGATAAAGAGCATCAACGCTGAGAGAGGCTATGACCCCTCAACCGGCAAATACGCGCAGTTTATCAGCTCCAGCAACGATCTTTCCGAGAGCTTTAAGACTTTGGTCAATAACAATGAATGGATCGAGATCCATTGGATAGATGCTGTGTTTGGTGAAGGTGGAACTGAGGTTAATGTTGATGGTAAGACTTACGAAAAGATGATTTATGATTACGATCTTCCTGTAGCGGGGAAGCGTAATGGTCAGATTTTCCGTGTCGGCGGAACCTTCACCTATAAAGGTGATTACTTTATAAAGAACATCAAGTTCAAGAACGGAAGCGATGTTCAGGACTTTGACCTGGGACAGCTTTCAATTAAGGAAATGAGCGGTGATGGTCTGGTAACTGCAGAAATCACCGATTTTGGTGGAGAAAAAGCCTTAAGAATCGAAGCTAAAAATGATGCATCCAACCAGTCCTGGGAAGAAGTACAGGTAAATATCGATGTAATCAGCTATGACATGGATAAGTACAAAACCCTGGAATACGAGCTTTACGTTGACCCCAGCGTTTACACTCCCGGTGAAGCGTACAAGTACGGCGGAGCTATTTCAGGCGTATACCAGTTTGGATCTAATTTAGAGACTCTGGACCAGAAGGTTCAGACCTACAGTAAGCTGGTTGTAGAAGGAAAAGATGTCAGTGGAAATTTAAATGAGATAGAAGCTCTTTTCACAGAGATAGAAGAAAACATCCCTAAATATACAACAGATCCTTCGCTGGCAGAGGCTTCCCTGGCACTTCTGAGTGCAAAGAAGGGAATATTCGACGAACTCAAATCCATCGATTCAAGAACCCTTACAATCAAAGCGGATAACCAGAACATCAATGCCACTATGAGCAATCTGTGCTCGCAGGTCCAGAGCGAGGCTGTTGACGAGATGAATGCCGTTAGAAATAGTGTCACTGTTGTCATTATTCTGGTTCTGATAATAAGCATTGTTATTCTCGCAATCATCCTTGTAAGGATAAGCCTCGGTATCAATCGAAGCGTAAAGTCATTCCAGTCAGCCATTGAAGAGATTGCTAAGGGACGTATCTCTACAAGAGCTGATGAATCGGGAAAAGATGAATTTGCTTCTTTTGCATCTTTATTGAACGGATTCCTTGATACTCTTGAGGGAACTGTCGATAAGGTTAAAAAGCTCAGTGATGTTCTCTCTAATACCGGAATGAATCTTGAAGAAAGTGCGGTAAAAACAAAACAGGTGGCCGGTGAGATAAGTGAAACAATTGAAGAAATCTCAAAGGGTGCAGGAGAGCAGGCAAAAGATATCGAATCATCTTCCCAGAAGATAGTGGATATAAGAAGTAATATACAGCAGATTCTTGACAGCGTATCAGGTCTTTCAGGTAAATCTGAGGATATGAGCACTAATGGACAAGAAGCTAAAGAAAACATGGATAATCTTACAAGATCCAGTGATTCCACCAATGAAGCTTTTGTAAAAATCGTCGATCAGGTTAGCAAGACTGATGAATCGGTCAACAAAATTCAGGAAGCAGTTACGCTCATTGCATCTGTGGCAGATCAGATCAATCTGTTATCTTTAAATGCCAGCATAGAAGCTGCCAGAGCCGGTGATGCAGGTAGAGGTTTTGCTGTAGTGGCAAGTGAGATATCCAATCTTGCTGATCAGACAAATGAGTCCACCAAGATAATTGAGGGAATTATCAGTGACCTTTCCGAGGAATCTAACAAGACTGTAGAGACGATCAATGAGGTTACTAAGCTTATTGAGAATCAAAAGAACGATATTGATTCTACCAGCGTTATTTTTGCCAGTGTCAGCACCGGAATCGATTATACAAAGAATTCTATTGTGGACGTGCTGGGGCAGGCAGAGTCCTGTGATAGTTATGGAGAGAGTGTGGTTGATCTCATGACTAATCTTTCGGCAATTTCACAGGAGAATGCGGCTTCTGCTGAGACTACGTCAACGTCCATGAGTGAATTGAACAGAGAGACTGCAAGACTCGCCAACGCTTCCGTAGAACTTAAGAGTTTTGCCGACGAATTAAAAGAGGATCTGGAATTCTTTAAATAATGGTCAAACAATGAGTGCTAAAAAGCCATGTGTCCTAAGCGCATGGCTTTTTTGTATGGAGAAAACAATATAGAAAAAAGGTACTATATCTTTTTGAACGTACATATGATAGCGTAATTTTGGAACACGCTTAACAAATAGTAGTAATATAAAAAAGGAGTATTTTTATGAAAAAAAATATACGTCTTGTCTTGCTTGGAGAACTTTTGCTTTTCATTATTGTGTTTTTCATCAGTACACTTGGAACCAGTTTTGGCTTATCGGCAGTAGCTTGGTTTCTCGATTGGCCATCATTGATCCTGGTGTTGCTGGTTTTGATCCCGGGACTTATTATCATGGGTGAATGGAAAGATTTTTTGAAAGCATTCTCTGTAGGAATAAAAGATTTCAGATTGCTTGAACTAAAAAACATAATAGAAGCTGTGGATGCTGCGCAGAAACTGACAATTTTCGGCGCTCTTTTTGCCATCATTACATCAGCAATACTCCTGATGGGACATCTTTCTGACCCGGAAACAATAGGCCCTAATCTTGCAGTCTGTTTTTTGGCAGGTTTTTATGCAGTTATCATTGAGTTTTTTCTTTTACCCCTTAAGCTTAATGCTGAACGTAAGATGAATGAAGAAATGGATATAGAAGATGAATGATTCCGTCATCACAAAAGAGCGGTACCTGAAGATAGCTAGAAAATTCGGACTTACGACGAGAGAACTGGAACTTGGATACCTGAAGGTGTCCGGGTTTTCAAATCGTAGAATTGCATATATGCTGGGAATTTCTGAACAGACGGTAAAAAACCATTTCACGCATATATACGAAAAAGCCTGGGTTCCGGGAAGAAGCGAATTCAAAGATCTGTTTTTGCAGGATAAATAGCAATGAAAAAACCAGATAAAAGAATTATCATCATAATTATTATTGCTAACGTTTTTTTGATAGCTGCAGCAATTTGCGGAAAAATACTGAGCAGATTTAATTATGAAAAACATTTTGATGATGCAGTGATCACAGTCGATGATACCGATATCACTCTGAGAGAATTTGGGTATTATATATTTGAGGTAGAAGAGTTTGTGCAAAGACAGGCCCTTCTATATGATCCTGAGAATCCAAAGCATTGGTGGAATACGCATTTCTCAGCCGGTATGGACTCTCAATTTGTCTGCGATTACGCTAAAAAAGTTGCTGTAAATATTTGTGTATCAGACGAGATTTATTATAAACGCGCCGTTTCTAAAGGAATTGTCCTTGGTGGTAGCGAAGAGCAGCAGGCTGTAGACGAAGCAAAGAAAGTTTTTAATAGTCTGGCCCCGGAAGTTATCAGGAAGACCGGTCTGGATGAGAAAATCTTCGTTAATTTGAGAATAAAACATGCTCTTGCATCAAAATATGCAGAATCTCTTTCGGGAAGTCTGGATTTTTCAGGGTATTCAGAAGAGAGCGCAAAACTTTTAAACTGGGATGGAGCATACTATCAGGAGAAGATATTGCCGGAACATACTGTAGCTACTAATGACAAGATTCTAAGCGAAATAACACTTGGAAAAATAACGGTGAATTACTAAAGAGCTGTGTAAAACCAGACTGAATGCGTGAAAAGCGTCAGCCTGGTTTCTTTTATGTTATGATATCAATAAAGGGGGAAGCTGGATGAAGACAATTACTGATCGGATCAGTTTTTTACCAAGTTCAGAAAATCCGCTTTCTGCGGATGTTTACATAATACGCGGGGATCAGAAAAACTACGTTGTTGACGTGGGAAGCTGTGACGCGGCCTATGATCTAATTAGTTCTTTAGGAAAAAGAACTATCATCATTACCCATTTCCACGATGATCATATGAAAAATCTCAGGAGGCTGGATGTGGTCGACGAGGAGCTGTATCTGACGGCCCAGGACAGAAGAGTGCTGGCGACAGATGCTTACAATCCGGAATTGTTAGATGAAGGAGATGGGCAAAAGCCCGTTAATTTCCCAAAGCTTGGCACCCTTGTGGAATCTCCAACAGAGATTCGCGACGGTGTAATGCTTGTTATCGCCCCGATCCCCAGCAGCCATGCCAAGGGAAGCCTCGGGGTTATCGTGGATGACGAATACCTGATACTGGGCGACGGGTATTATAGCAGTGCCAAGGGGTATAACGTATCTCTTTTGTCAGAGGAGATCAAAACTCTGAAAGCTCTCTCTTTTACCAGGGTGATCATGAGTCATGATGAGACAGTTTATTCACGGGATGAGGTAATAGCAGAGCTGGAGAGCTATTACGCAAAAAGAACCAAGGACAGCCCATATATTCCGATATAAAAATAATTTACAGCGGTTCGCTGGCTTATTGAGAATAAGATAATAGATCAGTAAAAAAATTTTTTGAAATTATTGCAGACTTTTTTTAATTCAATTCGTTATATCTAATGAGAGGCGAGGGAAACTACATATCAACCGCGCCCGGTCACCTGCGGTAGGCGTAATAACAAGAGGAAAATCAAGTGGGGGAAATCGATTCCAAGAAAAAGTTAATAGAGCTGATGAATCAGTATAAGAATCTGGTTTTCTCTGTTTGTCTTAAGCTCACCGGGGACTATTTTACGGCGGAGGATATAACACAGGAGACCTTCATCTCGGCTTATCAGCATCTTAGTGAGTTTGACGGACAGTCTGAAAAAGCCTGGCTGTGCAGGATCGCCAGTAACAAATGTGTGGATTACCTGCGGCAGGCGGAGAGACGGGCAGTGGCCACGGCGGAAGAGGAAATGCCTCAGGAAACAAGCGAAGGCCGCGACGGACCGCTGGAACAGTTCATTTCCGAGGATGTCATGGAGAGGTTCAGGTGCAGCTGCAATGAACTTCCGGAACCCTACAAGACGCCGGCAATCCTGCATTTTGACAAGGGACTGACGGCAAAAGAAATTTCGGAACAGACGGAAGTACCCATAAAGACAGTCCAGTCACAGATTTACAGAGCAAGAGAGATGCTAAAGAAAAAGATAAGGAAGGAGGAACTGCTGGCATGAGTGATCAGATACCGTATTTAAGCGATGAAGAACTGCAAAAGCTGATGGCAAGCGTTGAAGCTGAGCCGCCGGTAAAAGCGCCGGATGATCTGGAAGAAAAAGTAATCGCCAGGATAGTCAGCAGAGAGCGCAAGAAAACAGTGGATTTCACCAGGTATTGCATGAGAGTGGGATTTGCCGTGGCAGCAGCCGTTGCACTGCTTTGCATAGTTCCTTTCGTTTCCGAAGATAATTTTGGGAAGACAGTTGCCGGGGGTGGAAATGCAGCTCTTTTGACAGAAACAATTCCCACAAAGGCTGAAGTGATCAAGAGTCAGGCAGCCCAGACAAAAGAAGAAGTCTTAAAGGGCCTTTACAAGCCCACAGTGTATGAGGCGTTAAAAAACTACGTTGACGATGTAAAAGTACAAGGTAATAACCAGGAATTTTGATATTGATTGGAGGATAAGATTATGAAACAGAAGAGAAAAAACAATTTCTTTACATTTATATTTTCACTGCTTCCAGGCGCAGCTGAGATGTACATGGGATTTATGAAGAACGGATTCAGCCTTATGGTTTTGTTCTTTTTGTCATTTGTGCCGATGGTGTTTTTTAGCACCCTGGAGTTTCTTGGGGCATTGGGCGTTATACTCTGGTTCTTTGGTTTCTTCCATGCCAGAAACTATGCAAGCATGACAGATGCTGAGTTTGAGTCTCTGGAAGATATGTACATCTGGGAAGAGTACGGTGAATTCAAGGAAGTGAAGATCGCCAATACAACAGTTAAGAAGGCTGTTGCTGTAGTCCTTATTTTACTTGGCGTCGGTCAGCTCTGGAACTATTTCTCAAGCCTTATCTACGGTTTGATTCCGGAAAACCTCTGGGATACGATCTACCCGGTTGTCAGAGAGATTCCTCAGCTGGTGATGGCAGTTCTCTTCATAGCAGTTGGAGTATTCATGATAAAGGGCAAGAAGAAGGAACTGGATATTGCGCCAAACGTAGAGATTCAGCGCATTACAGATATTGCCCCCAAGCAGGAAGAGCAGGTAAAAGAGCCTGAGACAACCGAGACAAAGGAGGCCTGATATGGAGACAGTAAGAACTCACAGAGTAGGAACCATAACCACCGGTCTTTCGCTGATTGCATTCGGAGTGATGTTTGTATTACACTTGTTTTTGAACGCAATAAGCTATGAGATTATATTCAAGCTCTGGCCGATAATTCTGATAGGCCTGGGAGTGGAAGTTCTTTTTTCAAGCTTTAACAAGGACAAGATAGTTTACGACAAAGGTGCTATCTTCCTGATGTTTGTTATCGCATTTTTCGCCATGGGAATGGCAGGAATGGACTGGATCTTCGTTCACTATCCAAATACAATATGGTGAGCTAGAGGGAACACATGAAAGTATTTTTGCTGGAAGACGATGAAGCTATAGCGATGGGACTTAAGTACTCTTTGGAAAAGGAGGGGTACGATGTAGTCCACGTGGGAACTTTTTGGGAGGCTAAAAAAGCCTTCAAACAGGGAACCTTCAACATATGCATCATAGATGTGAACCTGCCGGATGGAAGCGGGTACGATGCCTGCAAGTTTATCAAGCAGGCGGAGGATGTACCTGTGATCTTTCTGACAGCCGTGGATGCTGAGGTTAACGTAATAATGGGCTTGGAAATGGGGGCGGACGACTATATCTGCAAGCCTTTCAGAGTAAATGAGCTGATGGCCCGTATCAGAACGGTGCTTCGGCGCTCAGGTCAGGGGAGCGAATCCGGATTCGAGACCCTCGGCTGCAACATCCGGATATATACCAATGAGGCGAAGGTTACCCGCCTTGATGATCAGGGAAAAGAGGAAGCGATAGAACTTACAGCGCTGGAATACAGATTGCTTCTGACTTTTGCCGGTAACAGGGGAACGGTGCTTTCCAGGAACATGCTGTTACAGGATCTTTGGGATGTTGAGGGAGACTTCGTCAATGACAATACATTGACGGTTTATATAAAGAGGCTCAGAGACAAGATTGAAAGGGATCCCGCTGAGCCGGAGATTATCAAGACTGTACGCGGTCTGGGATACATTGTGGACCGATAATCATAAACTTGGTTTTGCGGCAGAAGATTTTTTTCTGCGAGATACTGACGTAACCCGGGGAGTTGGTATGAAAAACAAATACATTCGAAATATGATAATGATAGGATCCACTATCACTGTGCTTGCGGTGATATGTGGATTTTTCTTGTGTGGAGCTGCGGGGGCCGCTATTTCTTTTGCCTTGGGAATAGCAATGCTGGCGGTGTTCATAAATTACACGGGGAAAAGATACAGCGATATCGCACAGCTGAACGACTACCTGGACAAGGTGCTGGCGGAGAACTATCCGCCGGAGATACAAGATCAGGAGGAGGGAGAGCTTTCCATCCTGAAGACCAACATATATAAGGTGACAGGCAAGCTCAAGCACCAGAAAGAGCGGCTGGCAAATGACAAGCTCCAGCTTGCCACGGCCATTGCGGACATCAGTCATCAGCTGAAGACGCCCCTGACCTCCATGATGGTCATGAACGATCTTCTTATGGATGAGGAGGATCCGGAAAGACGGCAGGAATTCCTGCAGACCCAGTCTGCCCAACTTGCAAGAATGAACTGGCTTATACAGACTCTTTTGAAATTGTCCAAGCTGGACGCTGGTTCCGTAGCCCTTGGCCGCGAAGAGATTCCGGCAAAAGAGCTGGTGGTAGAAGCTACAAAGGCCTTTGAGATTCAGAGGGACCTGAAGAATATAGCTCTTTTGACAAATGTAAGTGATATGACCGTAAAGTGCGACAAAAACTGGACCATCGAGGCGCTGCAGAACATCATCAAGAACTGCATCGAGCACATGGACGCAGGGGGCAAGCTGACGATCGAGACGGAGGACACAAGCATTTTTTCCTGTATCCTTATAAGTGACACCGGCTGCGGAATTGCGGCGGATGACATTCCTCACATATTTGAGAGGTTCTACAAGGGCAAGAACGCGGGAAAAGACAGCGTGGGCATCGGTCTTGCCCTGACGAAGACCATCATTGAAAACCAACACGGGCAGACCAGTGTAAGGAGCACGGAAGGGGCCGGAACAACCTTTGAGATCAGGCTTTATAAGACAATTGTGTGACAGAGGCAAGAATCGGAATTATTACAAAACTGTAATTTAAAAGTCACTTGATTGTAATGTGCAAGTAATAACCTATTCTCAGAAGCAAATGATAAGTTTAATAAGCACGCGTTTACTGCGGGTTTCATGAGAAAGGGAGAAGATTATGAAGATACTTGAAATCAGAAATTTATGCAAAGTATACGGAAAGGGCGAGACAAAGGTGGATGCCCTGAAGGATGTTTCCTTCGACGTTGAGCAGGGGGAATTTGTTGCAATAGTTGGACCTTCCGGGTCAGGTAAGTCAACACTGATGCACATCCTGGGCGGAGTTGATGTTCCCACATCGGGGGAAGTCAATATCTCAGGAACAGATATCAGTAAACTGGACGAGACAAAGCTTGCGATTTTCAGAAGAAGACAGATCGGACTTATTTATCAGTTCTACAACCTGATTCCGATCCTTAACGTGGAAGAGAACATGACGCTGCCAATCCTTTTGGATGGAAAAAAGCCTGATAAGAAGCTTCTGGCAGACCTTGTTGAAAAGCTGGGACTATCAAAAAGGCTGGGACATTTGCCAAATCAGTTGTCCGGCGGTCAGCAGCAGAGAGTTTCAATCGGAAGGGCACTGATGAATCATCCGGCACTGCTTCTTGCGGATGAGCCTACAGGAAACCTGGATTCCGAGAACAGCAAGGAGATCATTGCTCTTCTTCGCAAGTTCAACAAGGAGTACAACCAGACTGTCATCATCATCACTCATGATGAGAGGATAGCTCTTTCAGCGGACAGAGTCATTACCATAGAAGACGGACAGATCACCAAGGATTCAAAGAAAGACCGCGAAGCCGAGGCAGAAAGAAATCTCCGCCGTTTCCAGAATGGAACGGAGGTGAGCGCCTGATGAACATCATTTCAAAGCTTACCTTAAGGCACCTTCAGGAGAACAAGAAGCGTACCGTGGTAACAATTCTTGGAATTGCAGCATCCACGGCGCTTATCACGGCCATACTTGTGGGAGTGTTCTCTTTTTTCAGATTCTTTGGTTATATAAATCAGATCACAGACGGCAATGTCCATGCTGAATTTGACAATATGACCTGGGCGGATATTGAAGACCTGAAGAATGATGACAGGGTTGAGTTTGCCGGAGCTGTATGCACGGACCCCACAATATCGGGAGTAAGGCTCATAAATGATAAGGAGCCTAGATACAATGTGGGAAATATCTGGCACGGTGGCAGCGACATATTTATGCAGCTGATTGGCTGCCCGTACGAGGGAAGATTTCCTGAAAACAGCAGTGAAGTCGCTGTTGAAGAAGCGTTTCTTTCTGACAATGACCTGGATCTTCACGTTGGAGACACCATCACATTTGAGCAGGGAAACAGATATGAGATAGAGCCCGACGGAAACATTGTTTATTATGCGGGAAATTACAGATCTGAAGAGCAGTTTGAGGTTCTTGGCACCGACACCTGCACGATTACAGCTATTTTACATGGAAACAGGCCCACAAAGGGCTATGATATCCTCCGGGGAATGGAAAGCGGTGACCCTGTAGGTACTGATGATGAGGGAAAGACCTATCTGCGCTGCCGAATGACCCTTAAGAAGGCGGACTACACATCTGCGCTGCAGATTAGGCAGATTGCAGCTGACCATGACATTCACGTAAGCGATATCAACAATGAATATCTGATAAGCGTTTTCGCTGTCCAGGGAATGGGACAGGCCTACATCCAGTTGTTCATGATGATGGCAGTAGCTCTTTTGATAGTAGTTGCAACCTCCGTTGTGCTTATTTACAACGCCTTCGGAATGTCCCTTGCAGAAAAGATCAAGTACCTGGGCATGCTTGCCAGTGTTGGTGCAACAAAGACCCAGAAGAGAGCATCCATCTACTTCGAGGGCCTGGTCCTTGGGATCATCGGAATACCGCTGGGAATTCTGGTAGGAATTCTCGGGGCAGCAGTCACTCTGGATTATGTAGGCGGAAAAATGCTCGAAGCAGAGATAATTTCCGGAGCCGAAGGTCTCAGAGGCGGAGTTCCGGTTCAGATATCACCGCTGGTAATATTTGCGATCGTAGTTCTTTCTGCGATAACAATCTTTATTTCAGCGCTTATTCCGGCAATCAAGGCTTCCAGCATAATGCCTGTAGATGCGCTCAGGCAGACGTACTCGGTAAAGGTTAAGGCAAGAAGGCTCAAAGCCAATCCTCTTGTAAAAAAGATCTTTGGATATGAGGGAGAACTTGCATACAAGAATATAAAGAGAAACGGAGTAAAGGGAACTGTTATTGTCTTTTCCCTGGCCATCTCAATCATCATGTTCCTGACAATCGACTACTTCAATGGCACCTTCATGAAGCTCAACCAGTATGAGCTGGACCTGCCTTTCAATATCTTCGTTTCCTGCGCACTGGATGAGAAGGATAGGTTAAAAGAGGAGCTGGAGGCCCTTCCGGAGATTGAAAGAGTAGTGGCAGGCGATCATGTCAGCTATAGTTTTAAAAATCTTGAGAACAGGGATAATTTTGTTCCCGCCAATACAGAAATTCTGAATAAGGACTTCCTGACAGCAGAATATAAGACGCTGTTTGACGGGATATCCGATATAAATGTCATAACCGTTGAGGACGTGGACTTTGACAAACTCCTTGCAGACAACGGCATAGGAAAGGATGAGTTCTACGGAAAAGAGCTTAGGGGCGTCATTTTAGACAGCTACCTACATACAGAAAGCGGCAAGCCTGTATTTAACGAGAGTATAATCGGCCAGAAGATCTTTTACGACGATCCAAAGGGCAATCCTCCGGCAGTGGAGATCAGAGGTATTGCTGCATATAAGAAGAACAGCTATGTTTGCAACCTGATCCCGAAAAACACAGTGGCGGTCTTTGTTCCGGCATCCATGTATTATGAGAAGGCTGCCGAGAACATCGACAGGGATGCACTGAGCTTCACCTACGGTGTGTTTGAAAAAGAAGGAGCTGAGAATCTTGCACAGAAGATCAGCGATATGGTAACCTATGGTGACTACCACAACAGCACAGTAAGTGACCTTACGGATTCCATGGCGGTAATGGATACGATATCCCTGATGCTGAACACTGCAATGTACGGATTTACGATACTGCTTACTCTGATCGCTATGGCCAACATCGTAAACACTATATCTACTGCGGTTCTAATGAGGAGAAAAGAGTTTGCTATGTTCCGTTCAGTGGGCATGGTAGATGGTGGAATTAAGAAGATGCTGATTCTTGAAACTGTCCTTTATGGACTAAGAGCGCTGGTTATCGGCATACCGGTATCCCTGCTTATTTGCTTTCTGATGTATAACACCATCGAGAGCAGGGTATTTGCTTTTGAGCCGGATTACCCGATGATCATGATCATCATCGTTGTAGTGTTCGCAATTGTGGGGCTTAGCATGCTGCTGAGCGCAGGCAAGATCAAGAATGATACAATTATTGAGGCACTGAAGGAAGACGCCGTATAAGAAGGGGCGGCCCGACGGGCAACGAACAGTTATTAAAAGGTTAATCCCCATTTATAGTGGGTATTTACTACTGTAGTATGTCTCAGCCGGACGCCCTGACGCGCCGGCCCAACGCCCCATGGGTCCCGCCGCTCGCGCCAAGCAGGGCTGGTTACGAAAAGTTACCCAAGGAAAAAAGAGGGAATCTTGCTCGCAGTGATAATCCAACCCGGAAAAGCTTTATAAGCAGCACTTCCTATATTTACTGTCAAAATTAGATTTTCAGAATTTTGGCGGTAGCCTTTTGTAACCATTACGGCTGTTTTGGCAAAAAACAGATTTTTACGGTAATGAATGTGATGACAATCCAATGAATTATCTTTCTATTTACAATTTTATGCGATAGCACTAGACAATTAAATAAATCTCATAAAAGTTGTCTGACTCTTCATTTCGCAAATAATTGCTCAATACAATTATAAGAAGCCATTCTTACCTACTAAAATAGATTATGAAGATTTCAGCCGTAAGAATTAAAAACGACTACGTGAGAATCTTCAATTTTATAATCTAAGCCGTAAATTTCATACGCTAAGCCGTTAATTTGTCTTCGCGCAGTAAGGCAAGCAAAATCTTCCATTTTCCTTGATTACCATTCTTAACGAGCCCTTCTTGGCGTGAGCGGCGGGCCCATGGGGCGTTGGGCCGGCGCGCCAGGGCGAACGGCATCAAGATACTGGCCATTGATGGCCCACTACAAATAACGAAAGTCCTATTAAAAAATATAGGCTGTGGTACAGGAATTTCCTGTTTACCACAGCCTTTTTTGATTGATTTATATTGCGCTTGCTCTGCGAGGCTTACGCTGCCTTCTCGTCCTTAGTATTCTTTGCTGCGCGCTGTGCACGAAGTGTCTTAGCTGCAATGTTTGCAAGAACCAGTGAAAGAGCTACTAACAGAACAGCGATTGCTGACTGGATAAGTGCCCAGAAATCTGCAGCTCCTGAAAGGAATGCTGTCATCTTTGCGATGATGGTCTGAACCAGTGAGCAGATTGTTACTGCAAGCATGAATACCATTGGCACATAGAACATCTTGTTGTTCTTGCCAACTGATCCGAGCCATGCGCAGACTGCAAGAAGTCCGATAGCTGCAAGGAGCTGGTTTGCTGCACCGAAGAGAGGCCAGATCTTTGTGTAACCGGTCATTCCGAGAGCTACGCCAAGAACTACTGTGACAGCTGTTGCAAAGAGAGGATGAGCAACAACCTTCTTGTATCCGTCAACTTCCTTGTATGTCTTGCCACCATCAAGGAAGAACTCCTGGAACATGTATCTTGCAAGTCGTGTAGCTGTATCAAGGGATGTGAGACAGAATACTGAAACTGCAAGGATCAGCATCTGGTACATGATGTTCTGAGCGCCGGGTGCGAAAGATCCGATCATTGCTGAAAGTCCGCCGGCAAATACCTGAGTTGGGCTTGCGTAGGTTCCGTCTGCTGCAGCGGCATAAACAAAGCCGATTGCGCAAAGAGAGATAACTGCTACGAGACACTCGATAAGCATTGAGCCATAAGCTACAGGGAGGGCGTTTTTCTCGTTATCAAGCTGCTTAGCTGATGTTCCTGAAGAAACCAGTGAGTGGAATCCGGAAATAGCGCCGCAGGCGATGGTTACGAAAAGCGCCGGGAAAGCAGTTCCTGTTGTGAACACGCCTGTTCCCTTAAGGGTTGCATCTCCGAAGGCCGGAATAGCGAAATTACCATTTCCTGTTACAACACCTCCAATGACAGCGATGACACCTGCTCCGATCATGAAGTAAAGAAGGAAGGAACTGAGATAATCTCTGGGCTGCAGAAGGATCCATACAGGAGTTACTGAAGCCACAAGGATATATGCACCAACAACCCACATCCAAGCGTTATAGGAAAGTGAGATCGGGTGGAAGTTGAGACCTATTGCAACGATTGCAACGATACCAACAACACCGATTACTGATGCGATTCCGATAGATACGTTTTTACGATATACAAAGAAACCGAAAACTATAGCCAGAACAATGAAAAGGAATGAAATCATTGCTGTGGACTCGTTAGCTGCAAGGGTAGCGCCCTCTACAGGTGCACCGGCAGAATTTGTGTTGCCGAAAGTGCTTGCTACGATTGAGCTGAAAGCTGCTACAACCAAAAGGAGAGTTAAGTAACCAAATGTCAGGAACAGCTTTTTCGCTGCTCTTCCCATGGAGTTATCAATGATCTCACCGATTGACTGGCCCTTGTTACGAAGTGAAGCAAAAAGAGCTCCAAAGTCATGTACGCCACCGAAGAAGATACCTCCGATGAGAACCCACAAAAGAACCGGTACCCAGCCGAATACTGCGGCCTGAATAGGTCCGTTGATTGGGCCTGCGCCTGCGATTGATGAGAAGTGATGTCCCATAACAACAGGAGTCTTTGCAGGAACATAGTCCATGCCATCTCTGTGTTCATGGGCAGGTGTCCTTCTGCTTGGATCGATTCCCCACTGCTTTGCAAGCCAGCTGCCGTAGAAAACATAACCGGCAACCAGGATCAAAGCACTAACAATAAGTAATAATGCTGCATTCATGATGCTTTCTCCTCCTTACCCCTCAGGGTATTAAATATATTGGTTAAGAGCGTTTTCAGCTCCTTGCCTGCGTAGTTGGTAAGAACACTTTCACTGTCTAAGAAAGCACAGCCGATACGGGCCTGGCTGTGACCCCTAAAGCCCATCAGATAGCCTTTGTCGTAATTGAATTTCTTAATTGCCTTCTGAATCTCTTTGTCGGGAGTCTTTTCGGATATGATCACGAAAGTCAGATAGGAGCACATATGGTCCTTCTCCGGGTATTTCTCACCCTTGCGTACCAGCTGGGGTTCCATCTCTGTTTCCAGAGTTCTGCGAATCTCGGCAAGAGTCTGGGGCAGGATTTCGCTGGTCTCGATGAAAAGAACATGCTCATAGGCACGGATTGACCACAGTTTAGCCTCTTTCTTAAGCACATATTTTTCTCCCAGGGAAAAGAACTGGGCGTAGGCCGGATAGGTGTTGGCTCCCAGTTGGTAATCTTTAGTTATGTCAAAGTTTGCACGGTATCTTTTAAGAAGTTCGCTGAAATATTCCCCTTTAGACGCTGTCATGCTAAGAATTCTCCCTACACTTATTTTTCAACAATAAAATTGATGAAATATAATATGTTTCTAATTTATCACTGTGACGCGTTATTGCAAGATGACAAAATTAATCATTTCTTGATGTATTTTAATATTTGGAAACTCCGAAACCTGTGCTGGAAATACAGCAAATTGCATATCATACAAAAAAGGACGGAATAGGGTGTATAATATTTTTCAGGAGGAGAAAAGTTATGAACAGAGAAAGCGGAATTCTGATGCCTGTGTTCTCACTGGCATCTAAGTTTGGGGTTGGATGTTTTTCAAAAGAGGCTTTTGAGTTTATCGACTTTTTGGACAAAGCAGCGCAAGGGTACTGGCAGGTGCTGCCTCTTGGACCAACGGGTTTTGGAAACTCACCTTATCAGCCATTTTCTGCTTTTGCAGGAAATCCATATTTTATTTCCCCTGAAAAGTTAATAGAGGAAGGACTTCTTAACTGGGATGACGTCAATGGCCTTGATTTTGGCGATAACCTGGAGCAGGTGGACTATGGAAAACTCTATGAGAACAGGCCTGCTGTCCTGAAAAAGGCTTATGAGAACTTCATGGAAAAAGCAAGTGTGGAGAAGCTTGCGGATTTCAAAGAGTATAGCAAAAAGAACGAGGACTGGCTCACGGACTATGCCCTCTATGTTGTTATAAAGAAGCTCCAGGAGGGAAAATCCTGGATCGACTGGGATGACGAGCTTAGAATGCGCAAAAAGGCTGCCCTCGACGAGGTTAAAAAGAAACACGCAAAGGAGCTGGAGTTCATCTACTTTGAGCAGTTTAAGTTTGATGAGCAGTGGAATGAAATTCTGGAGTACGCTCACAAGCACAAGGTTAAGATCATTGGGGATCTGCCATTTTACGTAGCCATGGACAGCGCAGATGCCTGGGCTCATCCGGAAGCTTTCGAGATGGATAAAGCTCTTTTACCAAAGGCAGTGGCAGGGTGTCCTCCGGATGCCTTCTCACCTACCGGACAGCTCTGGGGAAATCCTGTGTATGACTGGGCAGCTCTTAAGAAGCAGGGCTATGACTGGTGGGTAAAGCGCATTAGGCGCAATTACCACTGGTTTGATGTTATCCGCATTGATCATTTCCATGGCTTTAACGAGTACTATGAGGTGCCCTTCGGCGAAGAGACCGCTGTGAATGGCAAGCTTAAAAAGGGCCCGGGAATGGATCTTTTTAACGCCTTGAAAAAGAACATCGGTGAGCTTAACATGATCGCGGAGGATCTGGGTAGTTTTACCGAGGAAAATGTGAAACTTCTGAAGGACACCGGATTCCCCGGAATGAAGGTGCTCCAGTTCGGCTTTACCAGTTGGGACAGCTGCTATGTGAACCACAGACATGAGAAAAGCTCAGTGGTCTATACCGGAACCCACGACAACACTCCTACATTTGCCTGGGTTCAGGAGATCAATGATGGGGAGAGGGATTTCACAAGACGTTACATTAATTCCATGAATACGGATTACGGCGCCTTTGTCTGGGATATAATCAGGGAGGCGTATCGTTCGGTGGCAGATCTTTGCATTATTCCTATTCAGGATTATCTGTGCAAGGGAAAAGAGGCTCGCATCAACACTCCGGGAACATCAGAGGGGAATTGGATGTGGAGACTTATGCCTAACTATCTGTCAGAGGATCTGGCAAAGAGTATACGTCTTTTGACTGAGACCTACAGCCGCCTGCCCCACGAGATCGTGAAGGCAGAAAAATAAAAGGATTTAATAACGCCGGGGAGGGCGTATAATAGAGGATATATGTTTTAAACGGAGGGAAGAGATATGGAAAATAAGAAAAGTATGAGTTGGGTGAACGCCCTTATTATCGGGCTTTGCATTGTGGCAAGCTGTTCAGTACTGGCTATCGGTCTTTCAAGATTCAGGTCAGAGAGTGTTCACACCATAGCAGCTACAGGCAGTGCCAGCGTTAATTTTGAGTCAGACCTTATCATCTGGAGAGGCTCTTTTAGCGCCCACGACTATACATCAAAGGATGCCTACGACACCATTAAGAAGGATGCAGCGGTGGTCAGACAGTACCTTGTAGATAACGGCGTAACTGAAGATGAAATCGTCTTCAATTCCGTTGATATATGGAAGAGCTACAGAGACCTCTATGATGACAATGGAAACTATATCGGCAGGGAGTTTGATGGCTACAATCTTCAGCAGAGCGTTGATGTTTCATCTTCGGATATCGACAAGGTTGAAAAGATCTCCAGAGATATTTCAAGCCTTCTGGAAAAGGGTGTGGAGTTTGAATCCCAGAGTCCGGAGTATTACTACACCGGCCTGGATGATCTGAAGCTCAACCTCATCGAGCAGGCTACTGCCAACTCGAAGGAGAGAATAAATATCATGGCATCCCAGTCCGGAGCAAAGGTTGGGAAACTTCGTAATTCAAGCCTTGGAGTATTCCAGATTACTGCCACAAATTCAGGCACCAGTAGTTATTCCTACGACGGAGCCTTTGACACAAGCTCCAGAAATAAGACAGCATCCATTACTGTAAAGCTTGAATATGACCTTAAGTAAACAATAACCGGCACGTAAAAGCAGGGAGACGATTTGTCTCCCTGTTTTTTTGCGGAATTATGCGGTTTTATCATAAAAAATACAATCTGCGACAAAAAAAGTTCTTTTTACGACAATTATTGTTACGAAATATAGTTTCATGCTAAAGTATTATTATAGAAATATTAATTGCCGGCAGACAATATTTCGTGAATTCGTTGTGGTTTTTTTACAGGTAAGGGGATTATAATGGAAAGATGCTTTGATGAAAACGGATTCATGATCGTCAGAGAAAATCAATGTTGTGAGCACTATGAACCCGATGATGGGGCGCTTGTTCCCATGAGAGAATGTTGGTGCTGCAAGTGGTCCAAGTTCGCTACTGATATTCACGAGCTTGGAAATGAAACCTCCGGCATTTGTCTGTATGAAGGCAATAAGGAAGGCGTTGTTTAAAGTTTTGTTAACGAGTTAATTTAGAAGTGTTTATCCTTTGAGGTGATTAAATGGGTAACGACAGCAGGATCAAGCTTCAGATCAACCTTTTCGGCGGTCTTTCAATTACATATGAGGGAAAGGATGTATCAATTGGAAAGAACAAGACTTCCAAGTACATCCAGCTACTTGAGATAGTATGGCTTAATGGAGCTGAGGGAATCTCCAGGGACAAGCTGATAAATACTCTCTATGACAGAGAGGAGCAGTCCAACATCAATAACAGCTTCAACAATCTTATTTATCAGATGCACAAGCAGCTGCAGAAGTCAGGACTTCCCGAGGCTGAGTACATTGTGTGCAAAAACGGCAGTTTTTATACTGATGAAAATGTTGAGATTGTTTCAGATGCTGTATCTTTCATTGAGAATGTTAAGGCAGCGAGAGAAACCAAGAATCAGGACAAGGAGATTCTTCATTATAAGAATGCCTTCGACCTTTATAAATCGGAGCTTCTGCCTGAGCTTTCCACTCAGGAATGGGTTATCATAAAGAGCGTTCAGCTTCAGAAGATGTATGCTGAATGCGTTATTTCGCTTGGTACATATTACGAGAACAGAAAAGACTATGATTCCATGTATAAGATCTATAAGAAGGCATCGGAGCTTTATCCCGATGACGAGTGGCAGATCGGCATGATCAATTCCCTTATCGGTGTTGATAACTACAAGGAAGCCTACAGGGTCTACAACGAAACCGTAAGATATTATACCGACGAGCTTGGCATAACCCCCAGTAATGATCTGATCGAGTGTTACGACAAGATGAGTCGTCAGATCACCAACATGCCCAACAAGATCCTTCAGATCAGGGATGACATCATTGAGAGACGTGAGAGCCTTGACAGAGATGACACCGGAGCTTACGACTGCTCATATCCAAGCTTTATCGATGCCTATCATATCCTTAGCCGCAATATGGAGAGAAGCGGACAGTCAGTTTACATGATGCTTCTGACCATCGTTGACTATGAGGGAAAAAAGATTGCGAATCAGAACAAGCTGGATTCCAAGAACAAGCTTCTTCAGGAGGCAATCTCAATTACCTTAAGACAGGGCGACACCTATTGTAAGTATTCTTCATCACAGTTCCTGCTTCTTCTGGTTGGAACCAGCAAGGAGAGCTGCAAGACTGTTTACAGAAGAATCCTAAATAAGTACAAGATGATAGCCGGCCCGAGAGCTGAGATAGATTACAGCGTTGTTTCACTGGCTGATCTTCCGGCCAAAGCCCCTGAAAACAAGCATGACAATGCGGGCTGATCTGATGCCGGGATAATAAACGATGACATGGTCTGCGAAGTGATGAGCTTCGCGGACCTTTTTGCTATAGAAAACTTTTATATAATCTTCACAGAACGTTAAAAGAAAACTGTTATACTAAACTCAGATAATTATGTTCCGGAAAGGATGTGAAGTCTATGGCGGTTAAACATGTAGACTATTCAGGGATAGAGTTCGCTGAGCTTGCGGAGGAGCAGGAAGAACTTAGAGAGATTGATGGGATAGTCAATGATGGTCAGGTGACCTACGTTGATATAGAGAATGAACTCAGGATGAGGGATCAGGTAAAAGATTTCCAGATCCTCATGATGAAATATGACTGTGCATTATCTGCAGTAAGGACCAAGCTGGATGTATTAAATAAAGAGCTTTCTCTTATTAATAACAGAAATCCTTTTGAATCCATCAAGATGAGAATCAAGACCCCAATGAGTATCTACAAGAAACTTAACAAAAAGGGCCTTGAATTTACCATTGAAAACATTAACGATAATCTTTCGGATATTGCAGGTATTCGTGTTATCTGTTCCTTTGTGGATGATATCTATATGCTGGCCAAGTGTCTGGCAGATCAGGACGATATCACAGTACTTCAGCGCAAGGACTACATCGAGACTCCCAAGAAGAGCGGATACAGGAGCCTTCACCTTATCATCGAGATTCCAATCTTCCTTACTCAGGAAAAAGAGTATATGAAGGTAGAGGTGCAGTTCAGGACCATAGCAATGGATTTCTGGGCATCCCTTGAGCACAAGATGAAATATAAAAAGAATATTGTGAATCAGGAAGTTATAAGTGACGATCTTAAGTTCAGTGCCGATCTGATAAATCAGCTGGATCTGCGAATGCAGCAGATTCGAGAGAAGATTGATGCAAGTGAAGATGAGCCATAAGAAATATATGTCTATGCTCGTCAAAATGATTCGCATAGACATATATTTTCTAACGTTTTATCTTCCATAAGATTTAATTGTTTGTATGCACTCCTAAGGATGTCCAGCGTCCACTGGCTCCGCAGGGGAGAATAAGACCGTTGGATTTTACCGGAAGACCAATCTCCTGGGCTTCAACAGTGCCCTTGTGGATAGGATCAAGGACGGTGTGGAGCATATATGAAAGAACTGCCGGCTGAAGTCCTGTGGTGTATGAGTTAATAAGGAAGAAAAGAGGCTCATCTGAAAGGAGCTGTGCTGCCAGATTTACAAAGGGGAATACTGATTCCTCAATCTTCCAGATCTCACCCTTTGGTCCTCTTCCATAGGAAGGAGGATCCATGATGATGCCGTCGTACTTGTTTCCTCTTCTGATTTCTCTTTCTACAAATTTAACGCAGTCGTCTACCAGATATCTGATAGGGGCATCAGCAAGACCTGAGGAAGCCGCATTCTCTTTTGCCCAGGCTACCATACCCTTTGCGGCGTCTACGTGTGTAACACTGGCCCCTGCCTTGGCGGCAGAAACGGTTGCTCCACCAGTGTAAGCAAAGAGATTCAAAACCTTGATGGGACGATTCGCTTCTTTTATTAATGAAGAGAACCAATCCCAGTTGGCTGCCTGCTCGGGAAAAAGGCCGGTGTGCTTGAAACTGAAGGGCTTCAGATTAAAAGTAAGCTCTTTATAATTAATGGTCCACTCCTCAGGGAGATTTTTGAATTCCCATTCGCCGCCTCCCTTATTGCTGCGGTGGTAGTGGCCGTTAAACTTCTTCCATCCATAGTTCTTTTTCTCAGTATTCCAGATTACCTGGGGATCCGGGCGAACCAGGAGATAATCGCCCCAGCGCTCCAGCTTCTCTCCGCTGGAGGTATCTATTACTTCATAATCTTTCCATCCGTCTGCAATCCACATACAATTGATCCTTTCATTATATATAAGGTAATAATTTCTTTATAAAAAATTCTTTAATCGGTAATGGTGTTTCTGTACCTGATGTGATAGTATTGCATAGGTTCGTGCGAAATGCACCGCCTGGGTTTCAATGACTCTATATTAATTATGATAACATGAGCAATTGAGATTACAAATTATATTACTATATGGCTGGGGTGTCAAAATACCATCAACTTATTTATTTACGGGTTAATGTAAATAAGAGATTAAAATACATCAAGTAATTCAGTTGAAAAACACTGATTTTACGATAAAAGTGATTAATTTATAAAAAGGTGTTGCATATCCCAAAAAAATGTTATATAGTAATAAACGCTGTGACATGATAGCTATGAAGCGTGAGGTTGCTGCTTTCATCCAGTTAAGCAGGTTTTCCGTGGAGCGAATGTCTAGAGGCCGGTTTTAAAGGCCAAACAAACTGACGACAAGT
>JAILMY010000147.1 GCA_024692165.1 Butyrivibrio sp.
GGATCAAGAAGCACTGTCTCTGATAGCTTGAACTCATTCCCATCATATCCAAGACACCTAAGTAAATAATCGGTTTCTCTTGAGCCGAGTTTCACATAATTCTTAGTGCAGTTATTCTTGACTGTGAACATTCCATTCTCAAGAAATACGATATCTAAGTGTTTATAGCGCATAAATCCTCCGAACATCAGATGCGTATCAAAATCTGGACAAACACTGCAACGGTTGTGATAATGAGTGCTCCCACTCCAATTCCACCTGCACTGAGTTCTTTGGCTTCTTCATATTCTTCAAACTGCAAACTGCAAGGTTCATCATTCGCCTTCTTCATATCAATTATCATATATGACTACCCCGTATCTAAGTGAATCAGTTCTTTTGATGGTTTAACTTTAATATGCCAAGGCTTCCCAAACAACGATAAGTACGTTAACGACCTCAAAAACCTCCGAATGTTCACCACTCGGCTCCTTAAATGGTCATTTAACCCCTTGAACGGTTTTTGGAGTAAAAAAAGAAGCAGCCATACCCGTTAGATATGACCGCTTCCTATGTTTTAGATTATTCTTACTTAAATCAGCTTTCTTCCGAGCCAGATGCAGATGCAAGCACCTACAACTGAGACGATCAGGCTTCCGAAAAGTCCGGATGCTGTAAGGCCAAGAACCTTAAATACCAGGCCTCCTACGAATCCACCGCCAAGACCAAGAAGAATGTTCTTAAGTGTTCCTGATTTCTCCTTCATGATGTAGCTTGCAATGAATCCTTCAATTGCTCCAAGAATAAGTCCCCAAATGATTCCCATGTTGTTCCCTCCTATGAAATCTCAATTAAATATTATAATAGCACCATTATGCGCAAGTAGCGCATCTTTTAACAAGTAACACGATTCCTGCAATTACTAAAATCGGCCATGCGATTGAAATAAGTCCGCCGATAATTGCGAATACCAGTATAGCCGGCAGGAATACTACGAACAGGAAGAACTTTGTGATATTCCATGTTGCTCTAAAAGCAAATCCTAAAAGTCTTCCGCAAAACGCAAATACAAAAAACATCATGATCAGTGTCAACATATCCAGCTCCTCCTTTCGTTATGTGTTTGTCTGTTAATGTTGTCTGTTGATGTTATTAGTATATGACCGTTTTGGTACATAATATATACCTACAGTTGCGACTAAATGATCCGTATTTCTCTTCGTAGGCGAAAAATGTGTTATTCTCCGCGAAAATCCTGTTTTATTTAAAACCAACTCATGATATTCTCATTGTAAACAATATATATTAAGGATTATATAGTATGTCAAAAGAACAGACCATTAAAATCGATAACAAAGAATTTTTCGGACATCTGGCGCATATCGCGGTTCCAATAGCGCTCCAGAGCCTTATGCTGGCCATGGTGGCAGCGGCGGATGCACTGATGCTGGGAAGAGTTGAACAGAACCAGATGACTGCAGTTTCACTGGCAACTCAGATCCAGTTTGTACAGAATATGTTCCTCTCTGCAGCCACAGCCGCAGGAGCTATTCTGGGTGCTCAGTACTGGGGAAAAGGAGATAAGAAGACCATTGAGAACATCTTTAACCTGATGCTCTGGTTCTGCGGAATTATCTCTATCATCTTTTTCCTGGCCTGTGAGTTTGCGCCTGAGGTTCTGATGCTCTTTTTCGCCAGCGATTCTGAGCTTATCCGCATCGGAAGTTCCTATCTCCGAATTGCCGGGTTTTCCTACCTTTTGACCGGAATCAGCGAATGCTATCTCGCCATCATGAAGGTTTCTGAGCATGTAAGAACAGGCGCATTCATAAGTTCCAGCGCTGTAGTCATCAATATTATACTTAATGCTGTGCTGATCTTTGGTCTCTTTGGTGTTCCAAGAATGGAGGCAAGAGGTGCAGCCCTCGCCACAACCATATCCAGGATCATTCAGCTGATATTATGCCTTTGTCTGGCCTCTGGCTCTAAATATATCAGACCGGCTTTCAGGAGATTTTTCACTGTGCCCAGGATTCTTATCGGAGACTTCTTCAGGCAGTGCCTGCCTCTTATGGGCGGAGGTCTATGCTGGGGCGTAGGCTTTACATCCTACACCGCCATCATGGGACACATGGGTGTGGATGCAGCTGCCGCAAACTCAGTATCTGCAGTTGTAAGAGATCTTGTATGCTGCGCCTGCAACGGTATAGGAACTGCTGCCGGCATCATGGTTGGAAATGAGCTGGGCGCAGGGCGTCTTGATAAGGGCAAGGCCTATGGTATCAAGCTTAAGAATATCTCCTTTGTGGTTGGCTTTATTTCAACAGCTATAGTTCTTGCTGTTACTCCTTTTGTGGTTAATGGAGTGATCCTTACGGATACAGCCCGGGGATATCTGACAGGAATGATGGTGATCATGTCAATCTATATGATCGGCAGATGTGTTAATACAGTTATGATCAACGGAGTTCTGGACGGCGGCGGTGATACGCTGTTCGACATGTACAGCCTTATCGTTTCCATGTGGATGATCGCCATACCTCTGGCAGTGGCCGGAGCCTTTTTCCTCCACTGGTCGCCTCTGGCGGTTTACGCCTGCACCTGTGTTGACGAAGTCGGAAAGATTCCGTGGGTGCTGGTACGATTCCACAAATATAAATGGGTTCAGGATCTTACACGATAAAAGAGCGGCCAATGGCCAATGTCATTAAGTTAGTATGACAATACAAAAATGGCAACAGACTGAGGATGAAGTATTTTACTCTTCATCCTCAGTTTCTTCTTTTTAGGGCATAGCAAATAGACGGATTTTCTCCGCCAAAATTAATTATGCAGCTTATTGTTTTTATGCTACTCTGTATAGGAAACTATGATATATCTTGCCAGTTAGTTTTCTTTCCCGATGTCTATCTGGCCTTATAGGAACTAGATTTTTTGATATAATGGTTTCCAAATCAGGTGATGATGCCTTTCCTCGATAGAACAATCTACACATATGCACTGCAACTGAAAAATTCGCTTTATATGTATGTTTCCTTTGCTTTTTATCAATGACTACGTGCGAGGTAATCATTTCAGCAAAGTTATACATTATAAGATGTGCGTAGATTTCTTGTTGGATGCACATCACCTTTTTTGAATGAAAATCCAGCATTCCTGTTGTATATTTCAGGTCTCTGAAAGATGTTTCTATTCCCCAGCGAACTGCATATAATTCTTTTAGCTTTTCTGGCGGATATGTATCTGGTTCAAGATTAGTGAGTACCGTTTCATAGCCATTTTCTGAGATCTTAAATCGAACAATCCGGAATCTAAGATTATAACTAAGTGTTGGATCTGCTTTTCTTGATTTTGATGGAAGATAATCAAATGTCGAAGTGGCTGGTATAAATTTATAATGATTCCTGTCCTTGTATAACTCTTTGGTTTCTTTGTTTTGTCGGCGTATCAAATTCATGGATATAGGTACATCGTATTCTGGTTTCTTTGGAAGGTCATAACCCTCTTTCATTCCTGTTTTTCCATCTTTTATACGAATAAGAAAATACCATCCTTTTTCTTGAACGTGAGCCATGTTGTTATAAGATTCATAGCCTCTATCAGCAATTACAATGGCTTTTGGTATATTTGATCTATCTATCATTTCTGCAAAAGCTTTATGTTCGTTGGCTATTCTATCTTTTTGGATAATAGCATCACTATAGATACAATGCTTAAGATCATACAGCGCATTCAAATGTAGTAAGTTGTATGGTTTTTGGCCATTTGAGCCAGGATAAAATGAGTCGGTATCTTCTGGTTCGGTAGCTATTTGAATTCTGGAACCATCAACCGCTAATAAATGAATCTCTTCTTTAAATGTACTGGTTATTTCATGAGAAAACTCGCGGAATACTTTCAGAAAAGCATTAGGACTGATCTTACAACGTTGTTGCGAAAACGCTGAAGCAGTAGGAACATCAGACGATGCATTAAAAAAATCTATCAATTCATTAGTCAGGCTTCCACTTTGCATTCCGATTATGCCTGTGATCAATTTCTCCATGGTAAGTTTCCTTTTGCGTGAAAAATCCTTTTCTGGATTGATGCAATACAATTTAGAGTTTTTCACTACTCTACGAATATTTGACATCAAAAGATTTTGTAGTTGTTTGGGTTTCATGTGCACCTCCTTGAAATCGAGAATTATGCTTACAATTTCAAGGGCCGCTTTCGCTACCTCTAAATAAAATCAGTAGCGAAAGCGGCCGCACTTTTCATTCATTCTGTCAACTATTTTCGCAGAAAAAAAGACCCCTATACCATTTCTGGTATAAGAGTCTTATTTCCGTCACCCTTAACTTAATGACATTGGGCCAATGGCCGCCCTTTTTCTTTTACTTCTTTTTCTTTTATTTCTTTTTCTTTAAGAAGAGCGCAATCGCGCCTGCCAGCGCCAGAACGGCTACAACGATTGCAGCTGCGACGCCAGCCTTCCCCCCGAAGGCTGTTGCCGAGCTGTTTGCAGCAGGGCTCCCTGCTCCATTATCGGCATTGCTTTCGTTTGTATTCTTTTCATTGCCGTCTTCACTGTTGTCATTTTCTACTGCTACTATGGTCTCATCCCCTCTGATGAGAATCATCGCAGACAAAGGTTCTATCGTGTTTCTCTTACTACCATCTAATTTTCCAAGCGACTCACATCCCGCCTTAAGACCGCTTGCGCATATATCCCATTCTCCGGATCCTATGAGGAATG
>JAILMY010000192.1 GCA_024692165.1 Butyrivibrio sp.
CGCGCCGGGGCGAACGGTGAATCTAAGTGAATTCTTAGATTATAAAATAGCGCACTGTTCTTTGATCATACCAATGAAATCCTCAACCTTCATGGCTCCAAGGTCCTGTTTTCCCTCTTCACCATCACGGGCTCTTACGGAAACAGATCCGCTTTCCATTTCTTTTTCGCCAAGGATCAGCATATAGGGAACTTTGTCCAGTCTTGCCTCACGGATCTTGTAGCTGAGCTTTTCATCGTGGTAATCCACCTCTACGCGGATACCTTCTCTTTGAAGGACTCTTTCAACCTCCTTGGCATAGTCCAGATGCTTGTCTGATACCGGCAGGATCTTGACCTGAACAGGAGAGAGCCATACCGGGAATTTACCGTCATAGTGCTCGATAAGGATTCCGATAAAACGGTCGATGGATCCAAACACTACTCTGTGAAGCATGATGGGGCGGTGCTTCTCACCGTCTTCGCCAATGTAATCAAGATCAAAGCGCTGGGGAAGCTGGAAATCAAGCTGGATTGTTCCGCACTGCCATGTTCTTCCCATGGAGTCCTTTACATGGAAATCAAGCTTTGGCCCATAGAAGGCGCCGTCACCTTCATTGATCTGGTAGGATTTTCCCACGCCTTCTACGGCTGCCTTCAATGAGTTTATAGCCAGTTCCCATTCCTCATCGCTACCAATGGAGTTCTCAGGCCTTGTGGACAGCTCAATCTCATAGGGAAATCCGAAGACCTTATAGAACTCGTCAATAAGTCTCATTACTCCCTGAATCTCTGATAAAACCTGATCCTCACGCATGAAGATATGGGCATCATCCTGTGTGAAGCATCTGGCACGCATCAGGCCGTGGAGTGTACCGGATAGCTCCGCTCTGTGTACGATTCCAAGTTCGCCAACCCTCATTGGAAATTCCTTGTAGGAGTGGGGCTTTGATTTGTAAACCAGCATTCCGCCTGGGCAGTTCATGGGCTTTATGGCGTATTCGATGTCATCTACACTTGTTACATACATGTTGTCCTTGTAGTGATCCCAATGTCCCGATTTCTCCCACAGTGATTTTTTGAGCATTATGGGTGTTGAGATTTCCTGATAGCCCTCCCTTTGATGAACTCTTCTCCAAAAATCAATGAGCTCATTTTTCAGTATCAGTCCCTTGGGAAGATAGAAGGGAAGTCCCGGGCCTTCCTCCATAAGATCGAAGAGCTCCAGCTCTTTTCCCAGTTTTCTGTGATCTCTTGAGTCTGCCAGGGCCTGGTAGGCTGCGTCACTTTCGTTTACCTTCTCGTTCATTAGCATTTCATTCATAATGTGTTGCTCCTTTCGCATTTAAAAATATTGGTTGCAACAACATAAGAAAGAAGCGAGGAAATAAAAAAGCACCCTAAAGATCAAACGATCTTAAGGGTGCATTATGCACGGTTCCACCTTAACTTTTTACTTCAGATTCTGACAAATCCTATCCTTTAACGCAGGCATACGGTAACGCTTACTGATCCCGTTAGATTCTTGGGCATTACAGCTCTGGAATGGTTTTCATACGCTATCCTCATAAATGACTTCCACCAAATGTCACTCTCTCTGGATGATTCATCGCGGACTACTCTTTCCGTCAACGCTTTTCTTATGTTATTGAGGAGATTGTAGCAGAGCAGAATATAGGTGTCAACAACAAATCTGAAAATTCTGTGTAATTTGCGGAATTATCAGTGTTTTTAAGTGACAGCCCGGAATAAACAGTATACACTATTGAATACGGTGATTTACCGTGTTATTGGGGATTTTTGTTGGGAGGAGTATATAAACTTATGGGTAAAAAGAAAGAGGACTCGAAGAATAAGTTTCACAAAGACTACGGGCCCATATCGAATCTGGTCAACATAGCAAAGGGAATGGTGGCCTATGACAAGATGACCTCCGTAACCATTTTGCTTTCTGCTATTTGTACGCCGATATGCGCGTATCTCTGGACATTTATGGCAAAGTTTGTCATTGATGTTGTTACAAGAAAAGATGAGGTAAAAAAGCTTTTCTTTATCATCTGTATCACTTTTGTAATCCAGCTGATATTTACTGTCATGCAGTCCTATATGTGGGCTCAGTGGTGGAGATATATCGGAGCAAGACATGAGTTTATAATTAAAAAGAACCGCAAGTTCATGACCATGCCCTATGAGTATCTGGAGGACAAGGATGCCATGGACTGCTATCAGAAGGCCGGTAATTCATGTAATTCCAATAACAACGGCATTGAGGGAATGATGCATCTCATGGAAAAATCCGCGGGAGACATCTTTGTTGTTCTGGTGGGCCTTTGCATCATGGGAACCTTGAGCGTTCCTGTTATGGCAGGCATGGCTCTTCTTGCTTTTATAAATTTCCTGATCAAGAACAGGACCAACAGGATCTGCAAGGCGAAGATCTGGGATCCGCTGGCTACCTGGTGGCGTAAGGACTATTACCTTAGTTCCACCTTTTCGGATTTTGCTTCCGCCAAGGATATCAGAATGTATGGGCTTAAGGATTATCTGATCCGCAAGTACAAGGAAATCAGTGAGGAGCGTCTTGAGGCTGCAAGAAAAAATGAATTGTGGTGGTGGATCTGCGGCTTTTTGGGTCATGTGCTTTGGGCACTGGCTTCCATGGGACTTTATGCATGGCTTATTTACTCAGTAATTAACAGGAGCCTTACCATCGGTAATTTTTCATTGTATCTGGGCTCTGCATCAACATTTTTCAACTATACAAAACAGCTCTTTGACAAGGTCACTGATCTTCTTGCCAGGAGCCGCGAAGTGGACGACTACAGAAGCTTCATGGATATCGGTGCCGGCGATAAAGAGAGTGGCCTTAAGGTTCCGAAGTATTCAGAATATGAGTTTAAGTTTGAGAATGTGTGGTTCAAGTATCCGGGAGCCGAGCAGTACGCCATTAAGGACTTATCCATTACAATAAAGCCCGGCGAGAAGCTGGCAGTGGTGGGACTTAACGGAGCAGGAAAATCCACATTTATCAAGCTCCTTTTAAGACTCTATGAACCCACCAAGGGGCGCATTCTTCTTAACGGCAAGGATGTTTCTTTGTATAGCAGATCGGAGTATTACAAGCTCTTTTCTCCGGTATTCCAGGACGTGTGGATGTTTGCATTTCCTCTTAAGGCCAATGTATCCATGAGGGCAGTTAAGGATACTGATGAGGATAAGGTAAGAAGATGTCTGTCTGACGCCGGAATGGATGATGCGGTAAAAGAGCTGGCTAATGGCATAGATACTGAAGTTCTCAAGGTAGTTGATGACGATGGCGTTGACTTCTCAGGAGGTGAGAAGCAGAAGATTGCCCTGGCGAGAGCTCTTTATAAAAACGGTCCGGTGGTGGTTCTCGATGAACCTACAGCAGCGCTGGATGCTTTGGCAGAGGCTGAGCTTTATGAGAATTTCGATAAGCTGATCCAAAACAGAACCGCTATTTATATCAGCCACAGACTCAGTTCCACAAGATTCTGCGATCATGTGGCCATGTTTGTGGACGGTGAACTTAAGGAGTACGGCACTCATGACAGCCTTATAAATGCCGGAGGAGCCTACAGCGAGATGTTCAGTGTGCAGGCTGCGTATTATGTTGAGGAAGGGAGCGTGATGGAAAATGCAGGATGACAACAAGAATAAAACCGAAGAGCCGGGCATTTTTCTGATGACAAGGCGTTCCCTAAAGTATGTTTTAAAGTTGCCTGGGATGAAAAGAAAATAGTATACCTCATGTACTTAATAAAGCTTATTGGAGCGGTTCTTGGGGAGTTTAAGCTGCTTCTTTTGCCAAAGCTTTTGGTGGACGAGGTGGTTGCCATAAGTGAAGGTGCGGATCTGTCGCAGCATTTAAGCAATGCCATCTTGTACATTGCACTTACTCTGGGAGCAGAGTTTTTATCCAATGTATTACAGAACATAGCTAATTCGACAATCAATTACGAGAAGGTGTACCTGGACAGAATCCTGACCTACAGGCTAAGCCAGAAGTCCATGGAGATGGATTTCCAGTACACTGAGGACCCGGATGTGCTGGATCAAAGGACCAAGGCACAGGATGGAATCGAGTGGTACAGTGGCGGTGTTACGGGGATTATAAGCTGCTTTTACGATGTGGTTTTCAATCTGGCTTTGATGGTTACTTCCGTAACTCTGTTCATGTTTTATTGTCCGCTGCTTCTTCCGGTGCAGATCATCGGAATGGGATTCATCTGCTTTTTTAACTTCCAGTCCCAAAAGGTGGCGCTGGCGGCATTCCTTAGGCTGGGAAAGCTTAACAGACTTTTTGGCTATTATCTCTATGATGTGGCATCCCAGAAATACGGCAAGGATGCGAGACTCTATGACAGCAGTGAGCTCATGAGCGGCAATGCCGGTAAGTTCGGGGGTATGACAGTAGATACCTTCAGGGACCAGTCTGTGGGTACCGTAAAATTTGACTACGCAGGAAATGTAGTGAATGCCTTCAGAGACGGCATCAGCTATTTTTACCTGGGCTACAGGACTATCAAAGGATTTCTTACTCTGGGAGACCTTACTATGTGTATTTCCGCCGCCAGCAGGCTTTACCAGAGTCTTCTGGGTATCGGAAGAAGCTTCACGAACCTGACTCAGAAGTGCAGCTATGCGTACCAGTTCCTGGTTTACCTGGATTATCCGGATGCCCTTTACAGGGGTGATACCAAGGTAAAAGAGGGTGAGCATGAGATCGTGTTTGAGAACGTGTCCTTCAAGTATCCAAGGGCGGAGGAATATGTCCTTGAAAACGTAAATATCAGGATAAAGTCCGGGGAGCACCTTTCAATCGTAGGACTTAACGGCGCAGGAAAGACCACATTCATAAAGCTTCTTTGCAGACTCTATGATGTGACAGAGGGCCGGATACTTATTGACGGAGTAGATATAAAAGAGTACTCCATAGAGGAATACAGAAAACTCTTTGCTGTGGTATTCCAGGATTTCCAGCTCTTTGCTTTTTCCTTAAAGGACAATGTGGCTATGGGTAAGGCGGATTCCGATATTGATGAAAAAGAGGTGGAGGAGGCCCTTAAGCTTTCTGGTCTTTACGAGGATGCCATTCAGTTGGATGAGGGTCTTAACACAAGGCTCTTTAAGAGCTTTGACGAGCACGGCACAGAGCTGTCGGGTGGACAGAAGCAGAAGGCTGCCATAAGCAGGGCACTTTACAGAAATGCTCCAATTGTTATTCTGGATGAGCCCACAGCGGCACTGGATCCTCTGGCAGAATATGATATCTACAAGAAGTTCGACACTTTGGTTGGCGGAAAGTCAGCAATCTATATTTCTCACAGGCTCTCAAGCTGCAAGTTCTGCGACCATATAGCTGTGTTCTCGGATAAGACCATAAAAGAGTACGGCACTCACGATGAACTGGTGAGCAAAGAGAACGGCATCTACGCAGAGATGTTTGCAGCCCAGTCCCAGTACTACGTGGAAGCAGCTTCTTAAAGAAAGTTGATGGAGCCATAGGCTTTTTTGAAAGGCGGAAAGTGATATATGTCTAAGATACTTATCACCGGGGCGACCGGTTTCGTGGGGCATAAGCTCATGGGGATGTGTGAAGGGGCTGTGGCGTCGCCGTCTATTAGGAACGCTACAGAGTCTGACCTTTTCCGGATTGTGGAGGAGAGCGGAGCAGATGTGATCATTCATACTGCCGCAATTTCCGATGTGGCTACCTGCCAGAAGAATCCGGAGGATTCCTATAGGGCCAATGTGCTTCTCCCGGTAAGCCTGGCAAGAGCAGCGGTAGGAAGAAAGCTTATCTATTTTAGCTCCGACATGGTCTATACGGGAAATGAAGATGAGGGACCCTACAGGGAGGACTATGCAAAGCCTGCCAATGTCTATGGGGAGCACAAGCTGGAGATGGAGGAAAGAGTTTTGGATATTAATCCGGAGGCAGTAATGCTGCGTGCAGAGTGGATGTATGACTATTTGCCCGGAAAATCCAACTATTTCATGAACATGCTTGGCGCCAAAGGGACGGTTAAGTTTAGCTCCGGAAACTTTCGGGGGCTGACCTATGTCAAGGAAGTTGCGCAGAATATGGAAAATGTGATTAAACTTCCCGGAGGCGTATACAACTTTGGCAGCGAGACCACAAAATCCATGTATGAAATTACGAGAGATTTTGCCGGGAAGCTTAACCTGGATTTTACCCTTGAGGATACTCCTCCCATACATAATCTTTGGATAGACTGCAGTAAGGCGGCAGGCTTTGGGGTGAAGTTCAGCGAGGTGTCAGAAGGGCTCTATTGCTGTGCCAAAGACTACTTACTTATATAGTGACGTATGACCACAAAGAGAAAATCGGGATGTTTTTTTGAATTTTTTTCAAAAAAAGCTAAAGTTTTTTAATATTTTTGCCGATAAAAATAGAAATCGATAACTACGGAAAAGTATTCACTTTTACACTTTGGTTATAGTTTTCTGCCTTGTTTTAGGAGGTGGCCTATGAGAATTCAGCACAACTCTGATGCACAGATAAACCCTTTACAGAATCAGAATAATGTATCAAAAGCTTCTGATGCGAGGAAAGCAGAACAAAAGAACGGGAATGTGTTTACTGTGCCGGGAGCCGTGTCAAATGGCGATGACCTGATCCAGCAAAGGCAGGGTCTCGCCAGAAAACAGGCGCTTAAAGTCGTGGCTGATGCATTTGACGGTGAGAAGAAACTGGACGCTCAGATGCAGTCTATTAAGGACGAGATCATGAACCTCCAGGATGAGATCAACGAGAAAAATACGTTGATCGGAGAGAACAATGCAAAGATAAAACAGCTCCAGGAACAGTATGGCATTGATCCTTCTGCTGATAAAAATCTTTCAAAAGAAGAGATGGCAAGGTATTCCGAATACCAGGAGCAGGTTAGTCCGCTCTATTCCCAGAACGAGAGCATGACCTATGATGTGGAAAAATATAAAGCCATGCAGAAGGGATATGTTCAGGGCTATTCCGACATGAAATCTGAGCGCCTCAAATCTCAGGATATGCTAAAGTCTCAGGATGCTGCTGAGGAAATCATGGACGCTGTAAATATGGAGTCCATATCTATTTTGACTAAGGAAGCGCTGGAGCACGTGGACGAAGAGCAGGCTGAGCGCGAACAAGAGGCAAAGGAGATGGCCGAAAAGAGGGCGGCCGAGAAGGAGTCCAAGGCGCAGAAGGAAGAAGATAAAATGATGGATATTATCGGTGCAAAGAAGACCATCATCTCAGATGCAACTTCCTTAGAGGACACCCAGGAGGCCGTCAACACTGAGATCGCCAATATCCTTAACAGATTGGGACTTATATCCAATGACGTGAAGGGAAGTACCATTGATAATCAGATCTAAGGTAATAACCTAATGTCATGAAGCTGAAAATTGATTGAAAGAGCTAAGAGGAATTACATAGAAAGGCAGGTGTGTCGAGCATCTGCCTTTTTTGTACAATTCAGCTTTCTTTAATTCATATCTAGTCTTCTTATAGCCCAAAGACCACAGTTTTCAGTGTCTTACTTCAAAGCTTCTTTCCCCCTCGTCTAAGGGAAGGGCAGTTTTGTCTATTCGTTCAATGTCAATGAAACGACCACGGCCTATTGAGACAAGGAACTGATCTATGTCTTCTTCCCGTCCCTGGACTTCACAGGTAACGGAGCCGTCGTACTCATTTTTTACGTACCCCGTGAGCCTGAACATATTGGCAGAATGGTAGGCTGTATATCTAAATCCTACTCCCTGAACCATACCATAAAACCTTAGTCTGTATCTCTTTTCCATAAAACTCACACCAGTGCTTCTATATCTTTTGCAGTCTGTGCCAAATAGGTGGCGCCTGCTTTAGTAAGCTCGTCTTCGTCGCCGTAGCCATACAATACGCCGATTGAGTCAAGGCCCACTTCACACGCTGCGGAAACGTCGTTTTCTCTGTCGCCAACCATCACCGCATCATGGAGGTTTTGAATGCCGCATTCCTTCAAGGCGTATCTTATGACATCAGACTTGTGCTCCCTGTCTGTATCATTGGCAGTAGCAACAAAATCAAAATACTTGCGAAGTCCGAAATGCTCCAGAACCACATTTGTTCCATGCTCGCCTTTGGAGGTAGCGACGATAAGCTTCTTTCCTGCATTTTTAAGGCTCGAGAGCAGCTCATCAATTCCAGGGTAAACCTTATTTTCCAGGTTTCCACCCATTCCGTTGTAATATTCTCTGTAAAAAGAAATTGCTCTGGTAGCGTCTTCCGGCGAATAGCCAAGGACTCTTTCGAAGGAATCCCTAAGGGGCGGACCGACGAATTTCTTAAGCTGCTCTTTGTCTTTTACCTCATCACCCATCTTTGAAATGGCATAGGAAAAGCCGTTGACTATTCCCGGACCTGAATCAGTCAGGGTTCCATCCAGATCGAACAATACATACGAATATTTGCTCATTCTCCCTCCAACAATTAACCACGATTGTCGTTGCAATTATATAATCCCAAAAGAGGAGGCGGGAATCAAGAGGTTTCAGGTTGTTTCTTTTGAAAACACAGATAGCTTTTAAGTGATCAGTTAAACAAAAAAGGACGGGTCATCAACCTAAGTGACCCGCCCTTGATTTTACTTATTTAACGATTCATCCGGTGAACCTGGAAGAGAAGAGATTATTCGGTAGCTGCTGCAGCTTCAACTTTAAAGAAGGACATCTCTTCATCAAGCACCTTAGCTATATCGTTAAGACCACTGGCCTTCTGGGAGAGTACATCCATAGTATCTGAGAGGTTCTGCATGGATGCCCTTGTTTCCTCGGAACTTGCTGCATTCTCCTGGGAAATAGCAGAGAGGTTTGTGATGGTCTCTGAAATGCTGGTGCTGGCTTTTTCGGTTCTGTCAACGTTTGAAACAATCTCTTTTGTAAGAGAAATTGATTTGTTGATATCTTCGATGAGCATGTCAACCTGCTCGATGGTTCTGTGGATAGTGCTGCGCTGGTTGCTCATAGCCTCCTGAACACTGCCGGCTTCTTCCATGGTCTTATTGGAATCGGAAGCAAGACCCTTCATAGCCTCCTGAATGTTCTTGGCAGCATCGGCGGACTGGTCAGCCAGCTGACGGATTTCATCAGCAACTACGGCAAAACCTTTACCTGCTTCACCTGCTCTGGCTGCCTCTATGCTGGCATTGAGAGACAGAAGATTGGTCTGTGCTGCGATGGCATCAATGATGGCAACAGCTTCACTGATTGTGGTAACTGCAGTGTTAGTATTCTTGATAAGTTCAACAATACTGTCGATGGCAGCGATACTTTCTCTTGTGGAGGTACGAAGCTCATTGAGCTTATCCTGGCTGGCTTTGGAATTCTCCTGCATTGTATCGGAGATATTCTTCATTTCATCTGTGTTTTCGATGATGTAATGAACAGCATCATTGATCTCATTGACATTCTGAACTGCTTCCTGAAGAGATTCAGCCTGGCTGGAAGCGCCGCTTGCAACCTGTGAAACAGCAGTAGTTACATTATCAGCAGTTTCGGATATGGTCTTAACTGTTTCATTAAGATACCCGGCAGAGTTGTCAACCTCGTTTGAGGAAGTCCTTGCATTTCCGATAACGCTTCGAATCTTTCCGGCCATGTCAAATAGAGCAGAAGACATTTCACCAAGTTCATCCTGGCGATTCTGGACTTTATCGGTCAGACTGATATCAAGATTACCCGTAGACATCTGACGTACTGCCTTAACATTTTCATCAAGAGCGTGAACAATACTAAGGACATATTTGATGGTTGCAACAGTAAATACGATAATAAGAAGTCCTGCAAGAACCAACATGGTCTTTATACGATCATTAATGTAAGTACTGATGTTTAATTTCTTAAGACCAACGAAGGCCATGCCATATACATCGCCTGTGTCACTGATCAGTGGCTCGTATGCAACATAGTATTTTTCTCCGTTGATGACAACATTTTTGGCCTGATAGCTCTGTCTCTGTTTGAGAACGGTGGCAATAACAGCATCACCGGCTTTTGTTCCGATTACACCTTCAATACTGGAACGTTCTCTTGTGTCTCCGACAAAATATGTATAATCATATCCTGTATTATTATGCATACTGATCTCAAGGTTGTTTGTAGAACCATCCTCAAGCCCCTGAGTATATTGAAGAACCATGGCATAGGTCTGACAAGTGGCTTTAACGCCTTGTTCAACCTCATCTTCCATACCACGTCTTAAATTGAAGACAGCAAGAGTGGTGATTAATCCTCCGATCAGGACAAGAGATATCATTACCAGACCTGTGAGGAATACCTTTAACGACATTTTTCTACTTTTTTCTTCTAAATTGTTATCCATTTCTAACCTCCTTCTAAGGTTGGAAAATTATACGCCGTCCAATAATAATTCTACCATTAAAACGATAATTATATGTTGTAAAACCAATTACATTTTTGAAAAATAAATAAAAAAAACATAAAGAAAATAAGGCTGTTTAGCGCGTGGCATGATATAATGTGGTTCAGGTGTTTGCACCACAAAATATAGTGTGTAGCCGGAAAGGTTGATTTTAATCATGACAGTTAAAGAGTATACCGACAGAATAGTACAAAATGCCGGACAGGTGATCATTGGTAAGGATGAGACTATACGCCAGATCATCATCTGTTTTCTGGCAGGAGGACATGTACTTTTGGAGGATCAGCCGGGAACCGGTAAGACCATGCTGCTTAGAGCATTTTCAAAGAGCATCGGAGGAGACTTTAAGAGAATTCAGTTTACACCGGATCTTTTACCATCTGATCTTACAGGTATTCATTTCTATAATCAAAAAGAAGGGGACTTTGTGTTCAGGAAGGGACCGGTTTTCTCAAATGTTGTTCTGGCAGATGAGATCAACCGTGCGACTCCTCGTACCCAGTCCGCTTTGCTGGAAGCTATGGAAGAGCGCCAGGTATCCGTTGATGGAGAAACCTTTAAGCTCAGTGAGCCCTTCATTGTTATGGGCACCCAGAACCCTATAGAGTCCTATGGAACTTTTCCTCTGCCTGAGGCGCAACTGGATCGTTTCTTTATGAAGCTGAGTCTTGGCTATATGGAGAGAGACCAGGAAATATCCCTGATGGGAAGAAGAGATGCAAAGGACATTATTGAGAGTCTTCAGGCGGTGGTAGATGATGCAGATACTGCAGCTGCCCGCAGCGAGATTGAGAAGGTTACTGTTTCTGAAGATGTTAAAGCATATATGATGGATCTGGTAGAAGCTACCAGAGTAAGTGATCAGATAGCCAGTGGTGTTTCCACAAGAGGAACCCTGGCGCTTTACAAGGCAGCACGAATAAACGCTGCCATGGCAGGAAGAGATTATGTGATTCCGGAGGATGTCAAAAAAGAGGTAATTCCGATACTGGCACATCGTCTGCTCATAGCCCCCGGAAGTCATCAGAATCCTGTGAGAATCATGGAAAGGATATTGGGTGAGGTCAAGGTTCCCCTTGAAAACGTATGAATGCCTTTATACTAATAGGAGTGACTGTACTGGTACTGTTTTTGCAGTTTCTGGTAACTCCGGGTATACCTCAGCATTTGCTGCTAAGGTTTTCTTTTGATACAGAGCTTGCCGAACCCGGGGAAAAGATTGTCTGTAACGGCAGGCTGACCAACAACTGGTTTTTTCCTGTTATTTACATGTGCCTGTATGAGCATATGCCTGAAGGTGCTGTTATTTCAGGTAAAAAAGACAATAAGACCAGCCACAGGATCTTTTTGTTTCCACACAGCAGTTTCAAGCATAAGATTTTTTTTACCCTGCCAAAACGCGGTATCTACCGAAGCGGCAAATACTACGTGGAGACGGGAGATTTTCTGGGCTTTAAGTCCAGGGTAATATCGGGACAGATAAATGCAAATCTGGTGGTGATGCCAAAACGCTGTGAAGATGCTCGGGTTTTGAAGGTTCTTGGGGGATATCTGGGAGATATATCCGTAAGACGATTTATCCTGGAAGACCCGGTGCTTACAATGGGATATCTGGATTATACAGGTCGTGAACCCATGAAAAAGATATCCTGGAAGCACAGCGCCAAAGTGGGCAAGCTGATGGTTAAAAACAGCGATTACACAGTTGATGCCAATGCTGCAGTGGTGCTTAACATGGATACCGGAAGTGTAAGAGAAAAGGAAAAGAGCTTTGAAATCGTAAGGACTGTCTGTGAGCAGCTTGAGCAGGAACATATTCCCTACGAGTTTTTGTCAAACGGAGATGCCGGTAGTCTTAAAGAGGGCTACGGAAAAATGCATATGGATCAGCTGATGACAAACCTTGGCAGATCCGGACTCTGCGGCTTTACATCCTTTGATAAGCTGGTTGAAAACTGTATTCGAGGGCAAAAGAAAAATCGCAGCTACTTTATCATAAGTCCGCCCCTTAGCGTCAGTGATCGGGAAGCACTTGCCCGTCTGCAGCGTGTCAGTGAGTATGAACTTTGCGTACTGGAAGCGGAGGTGGACTGATATGTTATTAGTTAATGCTCTGAAGACAGTATGTGATTTTCTGATATATTTTTCATTTGTATGTCTTATTCCTTCTTTCGGCAAGGCCCGGATACTGATGGGCACGGTAATGGCGCTGGCTTTTTTGTCATCCATAATACTTCAGAAGGTAAAAGACTCTCTGCCTGCAAGGATCCTCTGTGGGCTACTGCCTGCACTGGGACTTTTTACGGCAAAGAGTATCTCTGAGATAGTTTTTACATCAGTCATCCTTATCTTTTACCTGGTGCTGACAATCGATGGCAGGAACGATATTTACTATGAGGATTACAAGTACTGGTTTGGCATATCTGCAGTACCTGCTCTGGTGATGTTCGTCATTTGCTTTACCAGCTGGCCGGTCCGCCCGGAGACCACTGTATTATCCGGATTTTATCTCTTTTTCGGCGTATTGGTTTTAAGGAGAAAAAGAGCCGGGGCGGGAGCAGGAGTGAAACTTAGGCTTGTAAACGCTGCTGAGCTGGTGGGAGTAGTTGGTATAGGAACGCTGGTGCCTGCTCTCATTCATACAGTGCTAAGTCACGCGGAAGGGTTTTTTGAGAAAGCTCTTTTGCCAATAGCATATATATTCTATGGAATTATTAATTTCGTGACCTGGATATGTAATCATATTATGGAAGACGAGATGGAAGAAGCTACCGAAGAAGCATCAGCAGAGGTCAGTGAGATTTTGCAGGACCTTACCTTGCAGGAGGATGCTATTCCGGAACCGGTGGATGTCAGCGGATACAATATGGTTGAAAACATCATTAAGATTATAGTTGTCCTGATGATACTGGTAGTACTGACTTTGATAATGCACAGTATCCGTAAGGTAATCCTTAATATGCGACTGGAAAAAGCTACAAACGCTCAGGAGATTGAAGAGGGAGAAGTGGATTCCTTCAGCTTTTTTGGGAAAGGTCGCAAAAAGAAGAAAAGAACACTGCGCATATCCAATAACGAAAAGATCAGGCAGATTTACAAAGAATACCTGTTTCTGGTTAACCTCTATGTGGTGGACATTGTCCGTCAGACCACATCAGAGGATGTCCTGGAAGCGTCCGAAGGAAAGACTGATATAGGTAAGGCGGCGCAGCTTAGAGAATTGTACATAAAGGCTCGATATCATGATGCAAAAGAGATGAGTGCAGACGAAGTTGAGCATGCCAGAAATCTGCTGGCAGATATAAGACAGGAAATTGAGGAGAATCGAAATGCTTTACGAGCTAAATGATACTTCGAAGGTTTTTAAGCTCTTCGAAGGTTGGGAAGAAACGCTTATATATTCATGTCTTCAGAAGGTGATGGGAAAAGTGTTTGTCACTGACTCTGAGAATCCTAAGGCTGCCTGTGCCTTTGTGGGATGCACAGAATATGAACTCAGTTCGTCTCGCTGAGAAGCTTGGCTATGAATTTGACCACGAGTATGTGGCATACGAAGTGGTCAGAACTAGGAGGACGCATTGAAAATGGTTTATATAGGTTGTCACCTTACAGTTACAAACGGATATGAAGCCATGGGTCACCGGATGGTGGATTTCGGCGGAAATACTTTTGCTTGGTTTACCAGGAATCCAAGAGGCGGTAAATCAAAAGATATTGAGCCCGCTGATGTTAAGGCTCTTCAAGATATACTTGATGAAAAGAGATTCGGTAAGCTTGTGGCTCATGCAAGCTATACCATGAATCTTTGTTCAGCGAATCCTGAAACCAGAACCAACGGCATTGATATGCTGGTAAAAGACATTGAGAAGATGGAGGCACTTCCAGGGCAGTACTACAATTTTCATCCCGGTTCACATACGGGACAGGGTGAAGAAGCGGGAATAAAGCAGATTGCTGAGGGGCTGAATAAAGCTCTTTTTCCTGAAATGAAGACGACGGTACTCTTAGAGACCATGGCGGGAAAAGGATCTGAAGTTGGAAGAAGCTTTGAAGAACTGAGAGCGATCATTGACCTTGTGGAGTGTAAGGATAAGCTGGGAGTTTGCTTTGATACGTGCCATACCTGGGATGCAGGATATGATATTGTGAATGACCTGGATGGAGTGCTGAATGAGTTTGACAGGATAATCGGACTGGACAGGCTTAAGGCTGTTCATTTCAACGACAGTAAGAACGAGCGCGGATCCCATAAAGACCGCCATGAGAAACTAGGACAGGGTATGATCGGAATGGAGGCCATGAAACGTTTTGCCATGCATCCGGCTTTTGAGGGACTTCCTTTTATTCTTGAGACTCCAAATGATGATGAGGGGTATATTCAGGAAATTGCAACGGTACAGGGATGGTATAAATAACGACTAAAGACTAGAGAACACAGACAGGAGAATAAGTATGAATTACAGGTTGGGAACAATGCAGGACGTAGACGATATTTGTCAGCTGGTAAGCGATGCCATCACAGAAATGGAAAGGCATGAGATTTACCAGTGGGATGAAATCTACCCTGCAAGAACTGATTTTGAAGATGATATAAAAAGTGGCAATCTTTACGTGGTACATGAAGGTGAGGATCTGGCGGCTTTTTATGTTATAAGTGATGAGAGCGATGAGCAGTATAATAATGCCCAGTGGCAGTTTGGAGACTCCTACTATGTCCTTCACAGATTCTGCGTTTCTCCGAACATGCAGAACAAGGGCATTGGCAAAAAGGTACTGCTGCACATTGAAGATCAGATCAAGGATATGGGCTACAATGTAGTAAGACTTGATACCTTTACTGAAAACCCTTTTGCTCAGAGGTTGTACAGGCATAACGGCTATGAATCCAGAGGATATGCGGATTGGCGAAAAGGAAGATTCGATCTGATGGAGAAGGCACTCTGATTGACAAAAAAGGTTGAACGGGAGAAGCTTGAGGCTATTCTCGAGGCAGGAAGACTTGCACCGACAGCCAAGAATCTTCAGGAACAGCATGTATATGTTATAGAGTCTGAGGAAGCACTTGCCAAGATTGACAAGGCAACCCCATGCAGATACGGTGCGCCTACAGTTCTTGCTGTTGCTTTTGACAAGAATCTGGTGTTTACATATCCCGGTGGAAAGAGAGATTCCGGTATCGAGGACGCATCCATCGTAGCAACACATCTGATGCTTGCTGCATATAATGAAGGCGTTGACAGCTGCTGGCTCAATTTCTTTGATCCTGAACTGCTGGCCAAAGATCTAGGCCTTCCGGAAAATGAAGAGATACTGATGCTTCTTGATCTAGGATATGCCGCTGAGGGCGCCGGACCACTGGACAACCATCATAGCAGAAAGCCTTTGACAGAGACAGTAAGTTACATGTGATTTCATGTTATGAATCTGGCATCAGCTCATGAATGCTGAGAGTATTCGTGAACTGGTGCTTTTTTTCTGCATGAAAAAAGGATATATTAAAGTGTAAGTGTTATTTACAGAGACAGTTTACAGTAAAAACTGATACATGAATATGAAATGGCAGAAACTTCCTGCCATAACAAATAGATGAAAAATCTCATGAGAACCAAAATATGGATGCTTGCCATTGAAAGCAGAAAGCTTCATGGCATAGACCAGACCTCCGGCAGTATAGAATATGCCGCCTGAGAGCAACCATGAAAAAGCTGCACGGCCAAGAGTTGCATAGATTGGCTGCATAACAAGGATAACGCTCCAGCCTACAGCGATATATATTGTTGAAGAAAGCCATCTGGGGCAGTTTATCCAAAGAATCTTGAGAAGAATTCCGAGAATGGCAAAGCTCCATACAGCTATCAATAAAGGGATTCCCAATTTTGGATTTAACACAAGAATGCATACCGGCGTATAGGAGCCTGCTATCAGGACGAATATCATTGAATGATCAAGTTTACGGAAAATGCGAATGACAGCAGGCGGAAAATTGACGGCATGGTAAAGGGCACTGGCGCCATAAAGCAGAATCATGCTAAGTACAAATATTAGCATTGCAAATACATAGGTGCTTCCAAAATCTGAAGCTTTTAACAAAAGAGGTAAGCTTGCTCCGGCTGTCATAAGCATAGCGGCTAAATGAGTAAGTGCGCTTCCCGGTTCTCTAATAGATATCTGCATAACGACTCCTTTTTTGCATGTAGTATTAAATACTACGTCTTGTAACATTAATACTACATCCTAAAAAAAAGTATGTCAAGCCATAGGTAGGGGAATACTAAATGAATTCAGAGTCATATCCATACAGCATAAGAGATGTACATATTAGCGATCCGTTTATTCTGGCGGATGAGAAAACCGGACTTTATTACACCTATGTTCAGTTCGTTGATACACAAAGATTTCCGGATGCCAAAGAAGATGATCCTTGCTTTTATGTGCTCAAATCACCGGATCTTTTTAACTGGTCAGAGCCAAAGGTTTGCTTTAGGAAAAAAGATTTTTGGGCAGACCGTGACTATTGGGCTCCTGAGTGTCATGTCTGGAAAGGCAGGTATTATATAATTTCTTCATTTAGAGCAGAGGGAAAATACAGAGGATGTCAGTGCCTTGTTTCTGACAGCCCTGAAGGACCTTTTGAGCCTGTTGGTGATGGACCTGTTACGCCCAAGGGATGGCATTGCCTTGACGGCACCCTTTTTACGGATGATGAGGGAAGTCCATGGATGGTCTTTTGCCATGAATGGATGCAGGTTTACGACGGCCAGATATGTGCAGTTAAGCTTAGTGATGATCTGAGTAAGGCCGTATCTGAACCGGAGATATTATTCAGAGCGTCTGATGCGCCATGGCGAGGAAACAACGCTGCTGATGGCGGTCTTGTTACAGACGGGCCATTTCTGTATAGATTAAAGACCGGTAAGCTCATTATGTTATGGTCTAGTTTTTCCGAAAGAGGTGGATACACTGTTGGCTATGCAAGATCAGCCAGTGGAACAATCCATGGTCCATGGATTCAGGAAGAGATTCCTCTATATGCACTGGACGGTGGACATGCCATGCTCTTTAAAGCCTTTGACGGAAAGCTTATGATGTCTCTTCATTGTCCCAATATCCATGAAAAGAAGAGGATTCTGCTTTTTGAAATGGAAGA
>JAILMY010000198.1 GCA_024692165.1 Butyrivibrio sp.
CCAGACAGAATATGTCCCAGATTGACCTTTCGCAGACAGTCCTTGAAAACGTCCGCAGAGTCAGCATCCAAAGCGAGAGCATATCAAGAATTGTTTTGGCCAGGCTTTTGCTGTCGGAAAGAGATATGAACAAGAAGGCATCTGAGCTTTCAGGTGGAGAGCGCATGAAACTGTCCTTTGCCATGCTGTTTGTATCGGACGTAAATCTCCTGATACTGGATGAACCCACTAATTACCTGGATATTCCGTCAGTCGAAGCTTTGGAAAAAATGCTGGCGGAATATGAAGGAACCTTGGTATTTACATCGCACGATAAGGTGTTTGTAGACAGGATCGCCACAGAGAGACTGTATATTGATGGTGGGAGAATAGTATACGAAACCTGAGATTGCTCAATATTACAACTGGACTTCCCGACATACTGAGGATAAACTAATGGTACGGAAAATTTCACTGCCATGGGAGTGACTACTATAATATTGTCTCGCCCTATTTTAACAAGAAATGGCGTCAGGAGTATCATGAGTGACTATAAAATAGCAATCTGCGATGACACAGAGGCAGACAGAAAATACATAAAAGATCTGGTCATAGGCTGGGCGCACAACTTCGGTTATGATATTGATATTCATTTGTTCTCTTCTGCAGAGGAATTTCTTTTTGAATATGAGGAAGATAAGGAATATCAGATTCTTTTGCTGGATATTGAAATGGGCAAAATGAATGGTGTGACTATGGCCAGGAAACTGCGTGAAACAAATGACAGTGCTCAAATAGTGTTTATCACCGGATATTCGGATTATATTGCTGAAGGGTACGAAGTATCGGCACTCCATTATCTTATGAAGCCGGTAAAAGAGGACAAGCTCTTTGAAGTTCTTGACAGAGCAGTAAAGAAGCTTTACAAGAATGAAAAGATGCTGCGTCTGGAAGCCAATGGTGAAATAAACATGGTTCCTATATACAGAATCAGCTATGTGGATGTGAGAGGGAACTATACAACAGTCCACGTAGATAAAGAGATCACTGTTAAAAAGACACTCAGCGAAATTGAAAAGGAACTGGACGAAAGGTTCTTCAGAGTAGGAAGATCGAGCATTGTCAATTTATCATGCATCAGCAGGGTTACTAAGACCGACATTTTCTTTATGAATGGAGAATCAGTTCCTCTTCCGAGAGGGAGTTATGAAAAGGTTAATCGCGCAATCATAGACTTTAATTAAAAAACAAACCGTAAAAGTGATAAGAGAGTGACATGAGTTTTTTATCAAAGAAAATAGACAACCAAATAGAAGTGTACCAGCGCGAGCTTGTGGAGACCCACTACAGAGAAGTGGATAACATGTACAAGAAGATGCGCGGTTGGCGGCATGATTACCGTAATCACATTCAGATGATGAAGGCACTTGCAGCAAACAACGACATGGATGGAATAAAGGCCTATCTGGATGAGCTGGATACTGATCTTAACACTGTCGATACGGTCATTAAGACCGGAAATGCCATGGCTGATGCTATACTTAACAGTAAGATCAGTCTTGCCCAGTCAAAAGAGATAAATGTTCAGGTAGATGCTCATATCCCGGTGAAGCTCAAGATGTCAGAGCTGGATCTTTGCTGCATCATCGGAAATCTTTTTGATAATGCAATAGAAGCCAGCATGGAGCTTTTGCCGAAGGATCGGGTGATCCGTGTTTATATGGATATGAAAGGAACTCAGTTGTACATCTCTTTTACCAATCTAACAGCGGGAAAAAAGCTTAAGAAAATAGGAAAACTGTTTAGTACCACCAAGGGAGAAGGACATGGCCTTGGTCTTATCAGAATAGATGGCATTGTAGAGAGGCTGGGGGGATTCCTTGAGAGAAACAGTGAAGACGGAGCATTCACCACAGAAATTCTGATCCCTCAGATGTGAAAGTATCGTAAACGACATTAGGAATTGTCTAATTCGTCACCCAAATAAGGCGTTTCATCCCCAAAGTAATTTGGGGATGTTTTTGTATGTTATTGTATATTTGCAAAAAAAACAGGTTTGTAATAACCGCTAAAACACCGGAGAACAGTTATGGCAGAGCAAAAGAAAAGACAAAAACCTAAATATTCAGTTTTGAGCAATGTGAAATTCATGATTAGCAGAGCATTAAAAGGACACAACGCCGTT
>JAILMY010000083.1 GCA_024692165.1 Butyrivibrio sp.
AAGAAGTTCGTTTCTGAGAGCGGCAAGATTCTTCCTAGAAGAATCACAGGTAACTGCGCTAAGCACCAGAGAGAGCTTACATCAGCTATCAAGAGAGCAAGACATCTTGCACTTATGCCTTACGTAGCTGAGTAATCAGTATTAATATGAATTATGAGAGACACTTTTTAGAAGAGATTCTAAGAAGTGTCTCTTCTTTTTATCCATACTTTATTCCATGATGAATCAGACACATGTTTTGTATATCTTCACCAAAAAGAACGGCTATGCTATACTATATTAGGTAATGTCCAAATTGATGTTGGGGAAGAGACTATAATATGCCAAATAGAAACAGAGTAAAACTGAAAGGAAAACTGAAGACTTATTTAAGAGTCTTTACATATCTGGGGATTTTACTGATTCTGGTCAATATCGCAGTGTTTACGGTTAACTTCACTGCCGGATTGATTCTGCTTGCTTTCACGGGATTATATTTTATAGCCGTATTATATCTGAATCTATACAACAAACCTATCATCATGAATGAGTTGGTTAGCTTTGCTACGGAGTACGGACAGATACAGAAGAAGTTATTAAGGGAACTGGATCTGGCCCATGCTGTTCTTGATGATACAGGTAAGGTGGTGTGGTCCAACCAGGCTTTTGAGAGGATCACTCATGTTGAGCGAGGCTATAAGAAGTCTATTTCAGCTCTTTTCCCAAGTATTACAGTGGACAAGTTCCCGGAGGGCTTTGAGGAGAACTCCTACAAGCTTGAATACGAAAATGGTTATTATACAGTAAAGCTTAAGAGAATTTCCCTTCATGAGATGGCTGTTAACAGTGATATCATAGATGCCCAGGATTATGAAGGCAGTCTTATTGCTCTGTATCTGTTTGACGATACGGCTCTGAACCTGGCTATTCAGGAAGTTGACAACCAGTCTCTGGCAGCAGGCCTCATTTATCTGGACAACTACGAAGAGGCTCTTGATAGTGTCGAAGAAGTAAGAAGATCTCTTTTGACTGCTCTTATCGATAGAAAGATCAACAAATATGTGGCTTCCTGCAACGGTATCGCCAAGAAGCTTGAGAAGGACAAATACTTTGTTGTAATGCCCAAGAAATCCTGCGAAATGCTCAAGGAGCAGCGCTTTGATATTCTTGAGGACGTTAAGACTGTAAACATCGGTAATGAGATGGCTGTTACATTGAGTATCGGTATTGGACTTGATGGTCTGTCCTATGCTCAGAACTATGAGTTTGCCAGAAATGCCATTGATCTTGCCCTTGGACGAGGAGGAGATCAGGCCGTAATTAAGAGTGCTGACAGTATTTCCTACTATGGCGGCAAGAGCCAGCAGATGGAAAAGAGTACCAGAGTTAAGGCGAGAGTTAAGGCTCATGCCCTTAAGGAAATCATTTCCGGCAAGGACACTGTAATTGTTATGGGCCACAGAATGGGAGACGTAGACAGTTTCGGATCTTCTGTTGGTATTTACAGAATTGCCCAGACTCTTGAGAGAAAGTGCCATATCGTTCTGAATGATGTAACAACATCGATGCAGCCATTGGTTGATCTGTTTAAGAACAATCCGGATTATGAAGATGATATGATCATCTCCAATCAGCAGGCCATCGACCTGGCTGGTCCCAATACGGTTTTGGTAGTAGTTGACGTCAATAAGCCAAGTATTACGGAGTGTCCGGAGCTTCTCAGAATCTGTAAGACCATAGTGGTATTGGATCACCACAGACAGGGCACAGAGGTTATTGAGAATGCTACACTTTCATATGTAGAGCCTTATGCATCATCTGCATGTGAAATGGTTTCTGAGATTCTTCAGTATATCGGAGAGAACGTCAAGATCAGGAATGAAGAGGCGGACTCCCTGTACTCAGGAATGATTGTGGATACCAACAACTTTATGAACAAGACCGGTGTCAGAACCTTTGAGGCAGCAGCCTTCCTTAGGAGGAGCGGCGCGGATGTCACAAGAGTCCGCAAGCTTTTCAGAGAAGAAGCCATTGACTATAAGGCCAAGGCCGATGTGGTTTCTCAGGCGGAGGTTTATCGCGGAAAATATGCTATTTCCGTTCTTAAGAACGATGAAGTCCAGAGCCCTACTATCGTAGGAGCACAGGCTGCCAATGAACTCCTTAACATCAAGGGAGTAAGGGCAAGCTTTATATGTACAGAATATCAGAATCAGGTGTATGTAAGCGCCAGGTCTATTGATGAGGTAAATGTTCAGGTCATCATGGAGAAACTAGGCGGTGGCGGACATATCAGCTCGGCCGGCTGTCAGCTGGAGGGAATGGATGCCCAGAGTGCCATTCAGGTGGTGAAGGATACGCTGGATAAGATGATAGAAGAAGGAGAACTTGAATAAATGCAGGTAATATTATTAGAAGATGTTAAGACTCTTGGCAAAAAAGGTGAAGTAGTTAAGGTAAGCGATGGATATGCCAAGAACTTTGTAATCCCTAAGGGACTGGGAGTAGAAGCAACTCAGAAAAACCTTAACGAGCTTAAGAATCAGCAGAAGAGAGATTCAATTGTAGCTCAGCAGCAGCTTGATGAAGCTAAGGCTTATGGCGAGAAGATCAGCAAGGAGACCGTGCAGGTAACCATGAAGGCAGGAGAAGGCGGACGAGTATTCGGATCTGTTTCTTCCAAGGAAATCGTTACTGCTGCGAAGAGCCAGTTTGGATTTGATATTGATAAAAAGAAATTACAGCTCCCTGAGCCTATCAAGGCATTCGGGACTTACGAAATACCTGTAAAGCTTCATCCACAGGTGACTACAACTTTGAAGGTTTGTGTAAAGGAACAGTAAAATGGCAGAAGAGGCATTATTAAAGCGAGTAGCACCAAATAGCATAGAGGCTGAGCAGTCCGTTGTTGGTGCCATGCTCATGGACAAGGATGCCATTGAGATTGCCGCAGAGATTGTAAGTGGTGAGGATTTCTATTCAAGACCACTGGGAACAATCTTCGAGACCATGGTAGAGCTGGACAGGGAAGGCAGCGCTGTTGATGTAGTTACACTGCAGAACAGACTCAGGGAAAAGAATGTGTCACCTCAGTTTAGCAGTGTTGAATATATGTCAGAACTGGTAAATGCTGTTCCAACATCAGCAAATGTGAAGTACTATGCCAAGATTGTGGCAGATAAATCAACCTTAAGAAAGCTTATTCATGTCAGCGAAGAAACCATAAATACCTGTTATTCCAATTCTGAGAACATGGAAGGCATCCTTAATGATGCTGAGAGAAATGTTTTTCAGATTACCCAGAAGCGCAATGCGGGCGAGTTTGTTTCTATCGATCAGATAGTAATGAATGCTCTTAACAGAATTGAGACTGCCAGCAGGATGAAGGGAAATGTAACAGGACATTCCACAGGATTCCTGGATCTTGACTACAATACAGCAGGATTTCAGCCATCGGATCTTATTCTTATTGCTGCCCGTCCTTCAATGGGTAAGACTGCCTTTGTTCTTAATATAGCTGAGCATATGGCATTTCATGACAATAAATGTGTTGCGATATTTTCACTGGAAATGTCCAAGGAGCAGTTTGTAAACCGTCTCCTTTCCATGGAATCCCACGTGGATTCGCAGCATATCAGAACCGGTAATATGTCAGATATGGACTGGGAGAAGCTCATAGAGAGCGCTGATGTAGTCGGTAAATCCCATCTTATCATTGATGATACTCCGGGTATCTCAATCCAGGAGCTCAGATCAAAGTGCCGTAAGTACAAGATGGAGCATGATCTTCAGGTAATCATGATCGACTATCTTCAGCTTATGACCGGAGGATCAGGAAAGAGCTCTGAGTCCAGACAGCAGGAAATTTCAGACATTTCAAGATCTCTTAAGTCATTGGCCAGAGAGCTGAATGTGCCGGTTGTGGCACTGTCACAGCTTTCCCGTGCTGTTGAACAGCGACCTGATCACAGGCCAATGCTTTCCGACCTTCGAGAATCAGGTGCCATCGAGCAGGATGCGGATATGGTAATGTTCATCTACCGTGATGATTATTACAATAAAGATACCGAGAAAAAGGGTGTTGCGGAGATCATTATCGCCAAGCAGAGAAATGGCCCTATCGGAACGGTAGAGCTTCTGTGGCTTCCGCAGTATACAAAGTTTGCGAACCTTGAGAAGGGACACTAATTTAGTCAAATGAAGGAAACATAGGGTTGAGCCCTGCGCACTCGGAAATGCGATGCATTTCCTCGTTCATTTGGCTTCGCCAAATACAAAATAAAAAAAGAGCAATTCCTCGAGTAAACTCGAAAATTGCTCTTTTTATTATTTTTTGCTTGGACTCAACCCTGTGAGATAGCTGAAACAGGACACTGAGCTGCGCAAGAACCGCAATCGATACATGTATCAGCATCGATAACGTACTGTGTCTCTCCCTGTGAAATAGCAGATACAGGACACTGAGCAGCGCATGATCCGCAGCTGATGCAACCATCACTAATAACGTATGCCATAATAATCTCCTTCCATTGGTTAAAAAATTCTAGACTTGTAACAAAAAACAGATTGGCTTAGCCGTACCAACCCTAATTACATGATTATGATATAATAACAAGCTTGTTTCTGCAAGTGTCTAAACGAAAACTTTTATCAGATGAAAACATTAAATAAATATAAATAAACTGACAATATAGATAAAGACTAGCAATGTAAGCGTTTACATAAATTCCCATCAAACCCTTGCAAACATTGACATT
>JAILMY010000240.1 GCA_024692165.1 Butyrivibrio sp.
CAGCATACAGAGCCTTTTCCATTAGTACCGGCCACATGAATTATCTTCATATTCTCATCAGGGTTTCCAAGATACGCAAGGAACTTCCTGGTATCCTCAATCCCATGTTTTACCGTGAACTTTGGAATCTCATTTAAAAAAATCTCGCATTCAGCCACTGATATGGCATCTTTGCGCTCTGTTCTTGATAAAAATCCCTCAAGCAATCCTTCTATATTTTCATTCATATTTACTGTCCGTATTTCAAAATAATCATAAACATAAGAAATTGTTACCCCTTAAAACACATAATAAGGGGTAACAATTTCATTATTTACCGGCAGTCATCAGCCCTTGAGCTGCTCCAGTCTTGCTGTGATCTGGTCGTAGGTCTGCTGATACTTCTGCTGTTTCTCTTTTTCCTCAGCAATCTTGTCTGCAGGAGCCTTAGACAGGAACTTCTCATTGCTGAGCATGTTCTGGGATCTCTTAAGCTCTCCCTCAAGCTTCTTCTGCTCCTTAGTAAGACGCTCAATCTCTGCTGAGATATCAACAAGGTCTGAGAAAGGAATGTAGCATGTTGCATCCGCAAGAACTACAGAAACCGCATCATCAGCGATTCCGCTCTTGTCCTTCTGGCAAATTGACTCTGAAGCGTAAGCCAGTGATTCAAAGAAGAGTTTACCCTTCTTAAAGATATCAAGAACCTCTTCCTTGTCGCTTACAACGTATACAAGAGCCTTTCTTGAAGGAGCAACATTCATCTGTGTACGCACGTTACGGATTCCGCGAACAGCCTCCTTGATAGTCTCGATGGCCTTCTCGTCCTCCTCAAAGTTCCACTCAGCCTTGTAAACAGGCCACTCGGAGATCATGATGGACTCTTCCTCGTCCTGCATTGTACAGAAAATCTCCTCAGTGATGAATGGCATGTATGGGTGAAGGAGCTTAAGTGCGTTCAAAAGAACTGTCTGCAGAGTCCAAAGTGCTGCCTCGTGGGAAACCTTGTCATCTGAATTGTAGAGACGAGGCTTAACCATCTCAATGTACCAGTCGCAGAACTCATCCCAGATAAAGTCATAAACCTTCTGAACTGCAATACCGAGCTCGTACTTGTCCATGTTCTCGGTAACTTCTCTTATAGTGTTATTGAGCTTACTGATGATCCAGTGATCAACAGGCTCGAGACCTGCAGGCATATCCTGGTGGATAGCACTCTTGGCATCCTCAGCCATGTTCATCATGATAAATCTTGAAGCGTTCCAAACCTTGTTAGCAAAGTTACGGCTGTTCTCAACTCTTTCATTATAGAAACGCATATCGTTACCCGGGGCGTTTCCTGTTATAAGTGTGAGTCTCAACGCATCAGCGCCGTAGTTCTCAATGATGTCGAGAGGATCAATACCGTTTCCAAGTGACTTACTCATCTTTCTTCCCTGAGAATCTCTCACAAGTCCATGGAAAAGAACTGTATGGAATGGATAAGTTCCCATCTGCTCGTAGCTTGAGAAGATCATTCTGATAACCCAGAAGAAGATAATGTCATAGCCTGTTACAAGCACATCTGTAGGGAAGAAATACTTAAGCTCTTTGGTATCATGAGGCCATCCAAGAGTCTCAAAAGGCCAAAGTGCTGATGAGAACCAGGTATCAAGAGTATCAGGATCCTGTGTAAAGTGTGTATGACCGCACTTAGGGCATACTGTAGGAGCCTCTTTTGCTACAACAACCTCTCCGCACTTATCACAGTAGTAAGCAGGAATTCTATGTCCCCACCAGAGCTGTCTTGAAATACACCAGTCACGGATATTGTCGGTCCAGTTGAAGTATGTCTTTTCCATACGAGGTGGAATAAGCTTGATCTCGCCTTCCTTAACAGCCTTAACCGCAGTCTTAATGAGCTCATCCATCTTTACGAACCACTGAGCCTTAATCATAGGTTCAACAGTTGTGTGACAACGATCGTGTGTACCTACATTGTGAGAATAGTCCTCAATCTTAACAAGAAGTCCCATCTCATCCAGCTCTTTTACGATGGCTTCTCTGCAGGCATATCTGTCCATACCCTCGAACTTGCCGCCGTTAGCGTTAATGGTAGCATCATCGTTGAGAATGTTGATCTCCTCAAGGTTATGTCTCTTGCCAACCTCAAAGTCGTTAGGGTCGTGGCCTGGAGTGATCTTAACTACACCGGTACCAAATTCCATATCTACATAAGAGTCCTCAACGATAGGAAGTTCTCTGTTTACTATAGGTAAAAGAACCTTCTTGCCCTTGAAGCTCTTGTATCTGTCATCATCAGGGTTAACTGCAACAGCTGTATCACCAAGCATTGTCTCAGGACGGGTTGTGGCAAACTCGATGAACTCAGTCTTGGATACAGTGCCGTCTGCGTCGATCACAGGATACTTGATGTGCCATAAATGTCCTGCCTGCTCCTCGTACTCAACCTCAGCATCAGAAATGGAAGTCTTACATACAGGGCACCAGTTAACGATACGGCTTCCCTTATAGATGTAGCCTTTTTCATGCATCTTGCAGAAGACCTCTGTAACTGCCTCATTGCAGCCATCATCCATTGTGAAGCGCTCTCTGTCCCAATCGCAGGAAGAGCCCATCTTCTTAAGCTGTGAAATGATGGTTCCGCCATACTCTTTTTTCCACTCCCAGGCTCTCTCAAGGAACTTCTCACGGCCCAGGTCTCTCTTATCGATGCCTTCTGCCTTTAAGGTGTCGATGATCTTAACCTCAGTAGCGATGGAAGCATGGTCTGTTCCTGGCTGCCAAAGAGCGTTGTAGCCCTGCATTCTCTTATAACGGATAAGGATATCCTGCATTGTATTATCAAGGGCATGTCCCATGTGAAGCTTACCAGTGATATTTGGCGGTGGGATCACAATGGTAAACGGCTTTTTGGTCTCATCAACTTCAGCATGGAAGTATTTCTTTTCCTCCCACTTGGAGTAAAGACGTCCCTCAATGCCCTTTGGATCATAGGTCTTAGCAAGTTCTTTCTTCATAATCTCTTCCTTTCTGTCCGGCTTCATAAGCCGGGAAATAAAAAAGTCCTTAGCAATCTTTCTCAGACTGCTAAGGACGTTGTTAACGTGGTACCACCTTAGTTCACAGAAAAAAGTTCACAGCCGGATGCTGCCTCTTTCTGCCTCATTACGTATCAGGAAATAATTTCCGAATACCTCATCCGATAACGCAGATGACGCGGGGACACTTATGGGATATCCTATGCTACCCGTTCTGGGTGTCCGGTTCAAAAGCTACCTTCCATATCGTCTGTGCCAGCGCCCTCTCAGCAAATGAGCACTTTTTCTGTAGACCCGGTTACAATATGTACTCCTCTTTCTCATAACCTTTATTTTGTATTATTTTTCTAACTATAATATTCAAAGAAAAAAGTGTCAAGCCCTTTATTGTTAAATAGAGCCTGTATCCGGCTCTTCAAGGGAAAGATAAGCCGTAGCCCCGATCCTCTGTGGCTTATGGTGTCTCAATCGGGTGTACTACCTTGTGAATAATATTGATTTCGCCCTTCTTTCTCTCTTTTACGTCGTAAAGAGCTATATCTGCCGCATGCATGTAATCCCAGAGCTTGTTGGTCTCTGTAGGCACTGAATTTCTGATACCCTGAGAAACACTGATAGCAGTCTCTTCTTTGCTGCGACTGGAAGATATCTTCATGCTTGTGACCTTTTCCCGAATATCTGATGCATTCTTAAGTACCTCCTCATCAGTCATGCCCTCATATATGATGACAAATTCATCGCCTCCGTATCTGTAGGCATGAACGCTGCTGTTCTTGCTGCAGATATCGCCAAGGATCTCACCGATCTTTTTCAGGCAGGCATCTCCGCTCTGATGACCGTAGGTATCGTTATAATATTTGAAATCGTCCACATCCAGAATTTCCACTGCAAGGGATGTCTTATTTTCAAAGGCAATATCAAAGGCGTAATCCGCATACTTATTAAGGCCATAGCGGTTGCCAAGTCCTGTAAGGGGATCTGTCTCTGCCTGTTTGGAAAGAGCCAGATTCTCTTTTTCCGTATCTGCCAGCTTCTTGCGGAGCCCTGCAAAGAAATGGTAATTGATGATCCTTTCTTTTTCAAATTCCGCAGAGTACTTATAGAAATCCTCAAGGGCCTGCAGCCCCTCAGGAGAAGAACCACTGCCGGAATACAGTTCGCACCTAAGTCTCGCGTAATCAAGCTTAAGATTTGAGATGTTAAACTCTCCAAGGGAACTTTTGGTGCATCTGACAATCTCTTTTGCCTCCTTCTGCTTGCCAATTCTCATGAAAAATCTGGTGGTTTCAAATACGTCTTCCATGTTATCAAGGGTATATTTCCCATCACGTATTATTCCCATGACAAGCCCCAGGTATTTATTAAACTGCTCCTCGTCCCCCAGAAAATGATAGCTTCTCATCCTGGTATCGATAACGGCGTAGGAATTAAAGAAATCAGGATTGCACTCCTTGGTGCTTTCAAGTTTCTCAATACCGCTAAGGCACTTTTTTACCGCATCGGGCTTGCCAAGCTTGATATAGCAACCGGCCTCAAAACAATAGCAATAGAGGATATTTCTGTAATACAGAGTCTCCCTTTTGTTCCTTCGAATGGATTTATAAGCTGAAAGTACGCAGGACAAAGCTTCCTTCACATCATTGAGCCTGTCATAGACATGCCCCATGTTAAACTCCATAAATCCCGGAATGCCGCTGTCCTCTATCTCCTCACGGTTAATAAGACCGGTGTAAAAGAAATCCAGCGCCAGCTCATTATTTCCATGATTCAAGGCATCGATTCCAAGCAGGTTGTAACACCTGGCCAGATGCTCCGCATCCCCTCCTATCTGGAGATATTCAATTGCATTCATGAGATTATTGTTGAATTCGCGATAATCACTGCTGAGCAGATAATAGGCATCTGCAAGATAATAATATGCATAGCCCAGAAGATTGTTGTCATCAACCTCCTTGGCCTTTCTGACAAACTTGGTTCCCAGAGTTATATAGGTTGGGGACATGGTGGATCTTGCGTCCAGCATTTCTTTGTTTAGGGATATTACTTCCTGATCATAATTCTCAATATTCATACATTCCCTAGCCCCCGTATAGCCATTTTATAAGCCTAAAAGAATCCTTGAATTTGTAAGTAATATCATTTTACAACTCATAAATGAGTATGTGCAATAAAATATATTAATTTGCTGCAAGAAGCATAACTGTGCGGTTTTTCGTAAATTAAATGACAGTTGTGTCAGAGCGTCATTTGGTTTACATATATGTATTGACTGTATCAGTCATATGATTATTTTTTCCCGCTCAGATGTTCAGTTTTGCGACTTATTGAAAAGCCCTATTTTCCTAGCCTTGCATTTTATCCCTCAAAACTAATCCCCAATTTCCACAGAGTTATCCACATGACACAATCGTCATTTATTTAAGGCTTTTTCATCAGTTTTCTGTTTTAGTGTACTATTTTTCGAACAATTGACACAATTTCGAGATATTTGTGGTTTACATAATTTATAGATTATTCGTATTATGTCAACCACAAATGCAGATTTTGGTTAATTTCACCCAAAAATCTATTGTTTTTCCCCTTCTCTTTCTGTCCAGAAGCGGGTTATCACATTTTTGACCGTTTTGGTCGAAACCATTTTTGCCCCCTTCCACTCCCTGGGGAAAAGATTCCTGTAACTGCTCTGATTAAATCTGTTATCAAGAAGGGTCACAACGCCTTCATCCTCCTCTGTTCTGATAACTCTTCCGGCAGCCTGAAGAACCTTGTTCATGCCCGGATACCTGTAGGCATAGTCAAAGCCGTCAACGCCTCTATCCTCAAAAAATCCCCGAAGAATCTCACGTTCATTGCAGACCATGGGTATGCCGGTTCCTACCACAATTACCCCGATAAGGCTATCGTATTTAAGGTCGATACCCTCGCTGAATATTCCTCCCATTACACAAAAGCCCAGAATATTCTTGTCTTCTTCTATCTCCAGGTCCATGTGGATAATGTTTGAAAGATCCATGTTATTGCCCACAGAGAATCTGTCCAAAAAGGCCTCCCTGGACTCTTCGCTCATATAATCTCTCTGGACTAATAGCTCCGTCTGCTCCTCGTCATAGAAGTTTTCCTCATAGGCATAGTAAACCTCCTCCAGGAACTGATGAGATGGGAAGAAAATAAGGTAATTGCCGCCTCTTGCCTTGGTGACACTGTCAATATAGGCCGCTATGTTTATGTACTGGTTCTCACTTCTCTCGGAATACTTGCTGGTGACATCGTTTCCTATAAAGATTCCCAGCTTTCTCGGGTCAAAAACTGACTTGGCATAGATCTCAAAATCCTCATCAGTGCCTCCCAGAAGCTTTTTATAGTACTGTATTGGCAAGAGCGTTGCTGAAAACAGGATCGATGACTTTCCCTTCTCCATACAGGAAGCCAGATTCCTTGAAGGATCTGCGCAAAAGAGCCTTATAAGGAAGTCTCCGTTTTCTGCAAATTCGCTGTACATCACATAATGGTCATCCACCAGATCATAGATGGTCAAAAACCTTGAAATATCGAAGTAAAACAGCAGAATATCCTCTCTGCATGGGCCTTCCTGGTGGTTCTCCAGATATTCCGAGATAATGCCGGAGAGCCTGTTCAGCGGGTTTATTACACTTTCTATTGATGTCAGGATCTGACATCCGTCGCATTGCCTTTTCAGCTCCAAAAGGGCTCTGTTACACTTATCCAGGTGCCCTGCGATGCTGGGATGAAACTCCTTGATAGTATTCTTAAGCTCCAAAAAGCTCTCTTTTCTCAGAAATGCACTGTACATATCCCTGCCGCGATCAAGAAGGTTATGGGTCTCATCCACCAGGAATACGTAGTCTTTTTTGCCTCCTATACCGTCAGCAAAGAACCTTCGCAGATAAACGAAGGGGTCAAAAACATAGTTATAGTCGCAGATTATTCCATCCGCGAAAAGGCTCATGTCCAGCGCCATCTCAAAGGGGCAGACCTGATGCCTTTTGGCATATTCCACTATTTTTTCCCTGTTAAAAGAATCTTCGCCGGTCAGAAGGTCGTATATGGCGTCATTTATCCTGTCGTAGTGCCCCTTTGCATAGGGACAGGCCTCAGGATTACAGTTGCGCTCATCCTCATTAAGGAAGCATATCTTATCACGGGCCGTAATAGTGGCAGTCTTGAACCTGAGACCCTGCAGAGATCTTAAGGTATCAAAGGCCTCCTCAGCCACAGTTCTGGTGATAGTCTTGGCAGTAAGGTAAAAGAGCTTTGAAATCTTCCCTTCTCCCATGGCTTTAACCGTTGGGAAAACAGTGGTTATGGTCTTTCCTGTACCTGTCGGTGCCTCCAGAAAAAGTTTTTTCTCATGGACTATGGTGCGATAAACGGCCGCAGCCAGGTCTTTTTGCCCCTCTCTGTAGGGAAAAGGGAATTGCACTGCCTTTATGGAAGAAGTGCGCAGAATGGCCCAATTATACTCAAAATCAGACCATTTAAGATAATCAGTGATAAGTTCCTGAAACCAGGAGATTATTTCCTGATAGGAATAAGAGGAGTCGAAATACTTCATCTCCTCGGTCTCCATGTTGCAGTAGCTCATGCGAACATTTATGCTGGGACAGTGCTTCATACCGCTGTAGATGGCTGCGTAGCACTTGGCCTGGGCAAGATGTACCCCAACAGGCTCTTTCATCCTTGCAAGCTCCCTGTATGTGCCCTTTATCTCATCGATCATGGGCGCGGGCTTGGGCGAGTTGATAAAGCTCTCCTGGGCATCATAGGCATCCGGATCATCCATATATTTATCAAGGATGCCATCGGCTCTGCCCTCTACCACAAGGTCATAGCCTTCCGCATGATGAACGTATTTAAGAGGAACCTCGGCATGATAATCCGGCCCCATGCTCTTTTGGATCATGCGATGTATCCTGCTGCCCTCCTGCATGGCATCAGAAGGTCCCTGCTGTATTCTGTTGTCTATGTTTCCGCTTCGAAGTAGAAACTCCACAAGGCCGCGGATTGATATTCTGATCTCCATGCTCACTCCAAAAAAACTCCCCACAGCATATTGTATACTATGGGGAGCTTAAATACTACATTATGAAATTCAACTGTTATCAGCCTGCAATTGCAAGACCGTTCAGATAAGATTCAAAGTTCTCGTCAGATCCATAATACTCAACGGTAAGTGGCTTTGTAAGATCGAGGCCAAATACTCCTAAAATGGACTTAGCGTCAACAACATATCTATTATAGTAAACGTCTACGTCAAATGCGCATTTTGTTGCAGCGCTTACGAATTCTTCAACCTGAGTCGGATCAAGCATAATGCGTTTCTTATTAGTTTTACTCGTACAAAACATTATTTCACTTCCTTTCTTTCGAGATAATATACATAAATCAGATCAATTTGTAAATAGATTTTTGTGACGAAAGTGTGACGAAAAATCGAATTTTGTGTAATTACTTACAAAATGCCGATAAATGCTTGGACTCTATGCTTAATCGTTATCGAAAGTCAGCTTGTTTACTGGATTTTTAGCTATGCCAAGTTGTTGTTTTTATGATAAAATCAGATTAGTTAATGGCTCAAATAATTCTTGCAATATAAAGAACTGAGTTTTAATATGTTAAATAGCATAAAACAAGGAAAATCGGAGTATTATAATGGAAAATCTTAAGATCCCCAAGAACTATGAATCCGCCTTGGATCTTCATGACACCCAGGTGGGAATCAAGACTGTGAAGGACTTCTTTCAGGGAATGCTCTCCACAAGACTTAATCTTCAGCGTGTTACAGCTCCTTTGTTTGTAACTCCGGAATCAGGTCTTAACGACAATCTTAACGGTGTTGAGCGTCCTGTATCATTTGATATTTTACACGAGAATGAGCGTCCGGCTGAGATCGTGCACTCTCTTGCCAAGTGGAAGAGATACGCACTTAAGAAGTACGGATTTAATGCCTACGAAGGTCTCTATACAGATATGAACGCTGTAAGACGTGATGAGATCCCTGATAACATTCATTCAATCTTCGTTGATCAGTGGGATTGGGAGAAGGTCATTAACAAGGAAGACCGTAACCTTGATTTCCTCAAGGCAACCGTTCGCGACGTATACAAGGTACTTAGAAAAACTGAAAAATTCATGTCAATCCAGTATGACTATATCGAAGAGATCCTTCCGGATGATATCTTCTTTATCACAACTCAGGAACTGGAAGACATGTTCCCTGACAACACTCCTAAGGAGCGTGAATACTACATTTCAAAAGCAAAGGGTGCTGTATGCATCATGCAGATTGGTGATGAACTTGCCTCCGGTGAGAAACATGACGGAAGAGCCCCTGACTACGATGACTGGCAGCTGAACGCAGATATCATCGTGTACTATCCTGTCCTTGATATTGCTCTTGAGCTTTCAAGTATGGGTATCAGAGTAGACGAGAACTCACTTAAATCTCAGCTTGCTAAGGCTGGATGTACAGAGAGAGCCGAGCTTCCATTCCAGAAGGCGATCCTCAACAAGGAACTCCCTTACACAATCGGAGGCGGTATCGGACAATCCAGAATCTGCATGTTTTTCCTGCGAAAGGCTCACATCGGTGAGGTTCAGTGCTCAATCTGGCCTGATGAAATGATTGCAGAGGCCGACAAGAACGGAATCCATCTGCTTTAATTATTGGAACTCAAACTAAATTGCAAATGTACAGGGCATTGCATAAAGCTTGCTCTGTACATTTTTGTTTTTTATCAGACTACTCAAAGCAAAGGAATCACATGAAAAATACATTACATCAGATTATTGAAGAAGAAAAAGAAATCAGGGCTATCCTGGTGGGACTTAACGTGGACAAGGATGATGAAGAGTTCGACAGGTCCATGAAGGAGTTAAAAGAGTTGACAAAGGCTCTGGACATCAAGGCTGCCGCCACTATTACCCAGTCCCTCCCCTCTCCTGACAGAAGCACCTATATAGGAAGCGGCAAGGTAGATGAAATCGCCAGCTCCCTGGACGTCTTTGACGCTGACATCATTATTTTCAACGACACACTGTCCCCTATGCAGATCAGAAACCTTGAGAAGATCTTAGACACCGAGGTCATCGATCGCACAGGCCTTATTCTCCAGATTTTTGCCAAAAGAGCTAAGACCCGCGAATCCAGACTTCAGGTGGAATATGCCCAGCTTCAGTACATGCTCCCAAGGCTGGTAGGCATGCGCTCCTCTCTCTCCAGACAGGGTGGCGGAAGCGGCAGACTCTCCAACAAGGGTTCCGGAGAAAAACAGCTGGAACTTGACAGAAGACGCATCGAGCACCGCATGAGCGAGCTGCGCCGTGAACTGGAAAATGTGGAAAAAGAAAGAGATACCCAAAGGAGCAGACGACTTATGTCTTCTGAACCCAAGATATCTCTTGTAGGCTATACAAATGCCGGTAAATCAACTATTATGAACAATCTTCTCTCCCTCTACGGCGGCGAGAATTCAGAAGAGAAAATGGTTTTGGAAAAAGATATGCTCTTTGCAACCCTGGACACTTCAGTCAGAAGGATCTCGGCACCGGGTCACAGACCATTTCTTTTAACCGATACCGTTGGTTTTATCAGCGAACTGCCTCACACTCTGGTCAAAGCCTTCCGTTCAACTTTGGAGGAGGCCAAATACGCGGATCTCATCCTTGAGATCATCGATTTCTCCGATCCTGAGTACCGCCATCATATGGATGTTACAAGAGAAACCCTGGCAGAGATCGGCGCCGGCGATATACCGGTCCTCTACGTGTTCAACAAATCCGATATTGTTCAGGATCAGCAAAAAGAGGCATCACAGCTTGTTATGGACATTCCCCGCACTAACGATGACAGGGCCTACATCTGTGCCAAGTCAAAAGAAAGTCTGGATGCCCTGATCGGGCTTATAGAGGAGACCTTAAAACAGGGGGATACTCTGTGTGAGCTTCTGCTCCCATACTCAGAGGGAGGCGCTATAAATGCAATCACAGCTTCATCCATTGTTGAGTCCACGGAGTACCTGCCTGAGGGCGTAAAGGTCTTGGCTCACTTAAGTGCCAAAAGCGCCCAAAAATACAGTAATTTCATCATCTAATAAGCCTTTGGGCAAAGCTTAAATGTCTCAGCCCATCTTCAGTTCCTTGCGAAGGCTCTTCTCATTGGCCTCAATCCTGATGCGGTTAAGAGCTGAATGAACTGCAGGAATAAACAGAACAATTATTGTAATGGCTGACTCAAGAGCCATATATGATCCGTTGTAAGCTGCTGAATATGCAAAAGGTGACATTCCTTCAGGAGCATAATCTGCAAAGAAGATCACACCGGAAAGGGTGGAGAACACAAATCTTCCGAAAACGCCAACCAGATATCCGATGATCATTCCATTCTTTTTCTGATAAAAGAATCCTGCAAGGCCAAGGGCTCCGAAAGCAAGGATATAATCGCAAAGGAGCTGTGGAACACTGATGATATAAGGATCAACGATCAGCTGCAGAAGTCCATAGGCAAATGCTGCTGAAAGACTGATACGAGGGCCGTAGAGATATCCTATAAAGCACACAAAGAACATGCTGAAAAGTGTAACACTTCCGCCCATTGGCAGTTTAAAAAGCTTGATATTTGACATTACAAACGCAAGTGCAAGGCAAAGAGCTGAAAATGTGAGCTGCTTAACGCTCATCTTTCCTTTGCCGTCAGCGTTTGTGAAATAGCTCACCAAAGCTACAGCAACCAGTGCAAGGACTACCACAAGAAAGTAGCCACCCTTTGTAATGTTGTAAGTTACATACCCATCTTCTACTACTTTTTCTAAAAACAGACTCATAAAAAGACCTCCCTTGATGTTTACCGCATTCAAAGGAGGTCCTAAGACTCTTATCATTCAATACCATATCTTCACTTCCGGTATATTCATTCCGGAATCAAAAATACTGTTGCTTCCCTACGCCGGCATTATCCGGGTCAGGTAATAAGGGTTAGTCGTGCATGGCACGTACATTCTCAGCATTGCTCCCCTAGCGGTGATATTTAATTCATTTACATTAAACAATCAAGCCGCCTTATTGTCAACACCTTTTTGCATGAAAAATATGCATATTTTCTGATGTTTTCGCTGTTTAGTTACTCCAGGCTATAGTCAAAAGAGTTGCCAATCTGGCCTGCACCAACGCAGCCAAATTCCACGCTCTGACCGTTTGCAATAGTCGAGTTCCAGCTTACAGGTGTGATCACATAGTAATCGCCCTGTGTCTTAACGTTTACGTTCCAGGCGTTGCTCATGTCAACCTGGTCCTTGTTAACCTTAAGAGTCCAGCCGTTTACTGTATTTCCTGTCTTGTTGCCAATCTTGAAGCTAACCTGATAGCCTGATCCCCAGCTGTTGATTGAATACTCAAGAGTAAGGCCTGTTGTTACAGGTGTAGGCTCAGGAGTTGGCTCTGGAGTAGGCTCGGGAGTTGGCTCTGGATCAGGAGTTGGCTCTGGGTCCGGTGTTGGCTCTGGATCCTGTGTTGGCTCTGGATCCTGTGTCTGCTGACTGTCTGCCTTCTCGAACTGCCACTGCTGATTCTGGTTTCCGTTGTATGTCCACTGGCATACGTTTGCGCCATTATCTGTCTTGTGCTCGTAAACATCAAGATACTTTGTAGCGCCTGAGCACTTTGTTCCGATTGTGTAAATGCCGTTGTTACCTGTTGTCTTAACGATGAACTGCTGAGCATTTCCGCCGTAACCCTGGTAGATACCTACGTTTGCACCATCAACGTTCTCGCCGTTTGCAACATCGAGCATCACGCTACCGAGCTTGTTTGTAAGTGTGATGTATCCATCGCTTACATTTGTTACATACCATTTCTGAGCATCAACGCCTGAGCCGGACTTTATAACTACATTCTTCCAGCCATCTGCATTGTCTGCGTCAACTGTAAGGTACTTCTGAGACTGTACACCCTTGATGTAATACCAGCCGTCGTCAATCCTTGCTGTTGCATTTGTGTTTGTAGGATTTGAAGGCTGTGGATCCGGTGTAGGCTCCGGATTCGGTGTAGGTGCTGGTGTAGGCTCATATGTTCCGGGCTGTCCGAATACGTCCGTATAAGCCTGAACAACCTTTGTATATGCCTGCTTAGGTGAACCGGGTCTTGAGAAAAGAAGTGGAGCTGAGTTGTTTATCCATGTTGTCTGGTCTGAAAGTCCCCACCATGTGATGCTTGTGATCTTTCCACCGTTCTTCTTTGCATTGTTGATGTTCTTGAAAAGGTTATATGCGTAAGAAGCCATATCGGAATCACCCTTGTTGGTGATATCAAGCTCTGTGATCTGAACCTCAAAGCCTGCTCTCAGGAAAGAATTAAGTGCTGTTGTGTAGTAATCAACTGAAGGATAGCCTGTTCCGAGGTGAGACTGCATACCAACACCTGCGCAGACTTTTTTGCCCTGGTTGATGTAATTAACAAGAGTGATAACATCGTTAACTACCATGTATGTGTTGTAATCATTGTAGAAAAGCTTTACGGAATCTGTGAGCTTGAAGTACTCAAGAGTCTCATAAGCATAGTTGAATGCCTTCTTAACGTATGAAGCGTTTGTTCTGTTGTTGCCGTAAACAGCTTCCCACCCTGAGTTGTTAGCATGAAGAATCTCATTTGCAACGTCCCATGCATAAACAACGCTGCCGTAGGAGCTTGTGTAAACATGGTTCATAACTGTCTTTACATACATCTCAAGACGAGCATCCATTGTGGACTGATTAACAAATCCGCCGTTGCCTGAGAAGCCATTTCTAAAGAACCAGGAAGGAGTCTGTGAGTGCCATACAAGTGTATGAGCCCTCATCTTAAGACCATTCTGATAGCAGATCTTCATAACCTCATCAACAGTGCTGAAGTTGATGGTAGGAACATATGACTCTCTGTAGTTATCAGGGATGTAATAGCCCTTGTTCTTAGCTTCGCTTACTGACATCAGCCTTGCAGAGCCTCCAAGAAGAGCATCGGGCTTCATCTCGTTCTCAAGAGTGATACTGTTGTAATGTGTCTTAAGGAAAGCAAGCTGGCTTGAATCCCTAAGCTGGTACAGGTTAATGCAGGTACCTGAATAACCGTACTTTGCACCATAGGTATTAAGAAGAGTATTATCTGCTGCCGCAGCACTGATCTTACTTGTTACACTGAGTGAACAAACGATCATGAGCATTACCATCAATCTGGCAATGACACTTCTCATATTTAATTTAGTTTTATTCATACCATTTCCCCACTAAAATAAGTTAGTTAATCTCATATGCGATAGAATCTGAAGGAGCGCCGTTTCCGATCATACCAAATTCTGCGCTCTGTCCGGGCTCTAATACGCTGTTCCATTCAACAGGTGTGATTACGATGTAGTCACCATCTTCTTTTACATTTACGTTCCAGCTTGAAGCTATATCAATATCACTTGATTTGAGCTTCAGAGTCCAGGACTTAACCTGCTGATTGCCGTTATTTGTTACCTTAAAGCTTATTGTGTAACCACTGCCCCAACTGTTTACAGTGCTTGTAAGTATAACTCCTGTGCCATCTGCAGGTTCTGCCACTGGCTCAGGATCTGCAGGTTTATCCGGTTGTTCAGGCTCCTGTACAGGCTCGGGATCTACAGGTGTATCCGGCTGTTCAGGCTCGGGATCAGTTGCAGGCTGAGGATCTTCTGCAGGCTGCTGGCTCTGCTGTCCGTCAACCTTCTCAAACTGCCACTGCTGATTAGGATTTCCGTTGTATGTCCACTGGCATACATTTGTGCCATCTGCTGACTTATGCTCATAAACATCAAGATACTTTGTAGCACCGGAAGCCTTTGTTCCGATTGTGTAAATGCCGTTGTTTGCTGTTGATTTTACAGTAAACTGCTGAGCATTTCCGCCATATCCCTGATAAATACCTACGTTAGCGCCGTCGATATTCTCACCGTTAGCAACATCAAGCATTACACTGCCAAGCTTGTTTGTAAGGGTTACATATCCGTCGTTAACATTGGTCAGATACCACTTCTGGGCATCAACACCTGAACCGGACTTGATAACTACATTCTTCCAGCCATTTGCATTGTCTGCATCCACTGTAAGGTACTTCTGTGACTGTACGCCCTTGATGTAATACCAGCCATCTTCAATGCGTACTGTCTCATTCTCGTTAACAGGCTTTGTTTCTCCTTGTGAAGGCTGTGGCTCTTCAGGAGTTGAAGGAGCATTGTTACCCCCTGCTACCCACTGATCAAAGTCAAAAGATCCTTTGAATACAAAGCAGATATTCTTCACGCCGGATACAGAGCTCATGTTTCCTGTGAACTCTTTGAACTGTCCGTTTGTTGAAGAAACTGCAATTGTTCCGAGAAGTGTACCATATGGTGAACCGTCTCTTACTTCGATAGAACCGTTTGATCTACTGTTTACAGAAGCTGTAATAGTCTTAAGACCATTGCTGAAGTTTACACCCTTAATCTTTGTGTAGTCTCCGTTCTGAATGTTTGTAACCACAGCTCTTCCATCGCCGTAGCCATATACTCCGATTCCTGCCTGAGTAAATATTGTCTCAGCCTGAACTGTCTGATATGGATCAACATAGGAAGACTGTGCCACACCTGACATGGAAGGTGTAAGTGAGCTGATTCTGCCACCGGATACATTCAGCCTATCAATCTGTGTTGTCCTGTAGCCAAGGCTCTTTCCGATAACCTTAGATTCAACGGATCTTGTGTGATAAGCCATGTAATAGCTACCCTTAAACTCAAAGATGCTGTGGTGGTTATTGCCTGTTGAACCGGGGAAAAATACTCCCGGATTCTTCATGATCTCGCCCACATATGTAAATGGTCCCATAGGACTTGAGCTTGTCATGTACTCAATTGCTGCGTTGTTGAAACCATTTGCACAGTTCCAGTTTGAGCAATATGAGTAGTAATATGTATTTCCAATTTTGTTAATTCCTGAATCTTCGAATAGATATGGTGCATCGATAGTCACAGCTGAACCTGATGTGCTTATCATGTCTGCCCCAAGCTTAATGACTCTTGCAGTCTTGGGATGTGCTGCCTGTCCGTTTGGAATACCGCCGCCGAAATAGAGATAGCCTGTTCCATCGGAATCCACAAATACTGCAGGATCAAACATCCATGTTACACCACTGCAACCTGCTGTATGGCCGGTCACAAGTGCTTTTCCAATAGGATCTGCCCACGGGCCTGTAGGCGAGTCAGAAGTTAAAACACCAATTCCGCTTGCATTGTTTGCAAAGTAAAGGAAAAACTTATCTTTGCCATTGATCTTCTTGTAAGTAATGCAAGGTGCCCATGAATTGGAAGCCCATCTGGCAGCCCCATTACTTCCTGCTACATTGAAGCTTCCATGATCGGTCCAGTTAACAAGATCCTTTGAGGAATAGCAGTTAAGCTGGTTGATCTTCCCATAGGTGTTCTCGTTGTTCCCCGCAAGTTCCTGAGAGTCATTGGTGGTATAGATATATACCGTGTCGTTGTAAACCATAACTCCAGGATCGGCGCCATAATTCTGAGTAACAAGCGGGTTGTTCTCATTGTCTGACTTGACATAGCTACCATTGACTACATCAGCCGCTGACGCCTGAATACTGCTTCCAATGGTCGCTCCCCCAAACAACATTAGACAAAGTAGCACTGCTAAGCGTTTTTTCATACCGTCCCCTTTCTCAATATTCATGTTTACTGTGCTCGAGCACCCTCATTCTAACAATTATCCATCTGGCACACCTCTCAATTATTGCGTAATCGTTTGCAGTTGTTGCTATTTTTGTAATAATTACCTTAATATTTTTAACAATTTCCCGAAAGCTGTAACAAATACAAGTTTATAGTGCACCATAACTGGATTTATTCCCGTAACATTTTAGGAATTATACACAAAAAAAGAGCTTTGGCACTAAAAAGTGTCAAAGCTCATATTTTGATTTCTTTCTATTGATCTCATTCATGTACGCTGCGGTAATAATACCGGTAGGTAGCGCTATCACCGCCATTCCCACCAGGGCCGACACCATGGTTATCATTCGTCCAAGGCTTGTGACCGGCGATATATCTCCGTAGCCAATAGTGGTTATTGAAATGGTCGCCCAATACAGGGCGTCAAAAAAGCTTGTGAAAAGATCCGGTTCCATCTGGAAAATCAGCATGGCTGAAACAAATATATAAACCGTAATAAGGATAAGCACCGCCAAAAGCTGCGTTCTGACCTTCCTTATGACATTGGCGATGACGATCATTGTCTTGGAATATCGGACCAACTTAAAGACCCTGAAGAACCTGAAAAGCTTCAGGAGCTTGATCATTCCAATTCCCGGCAGGAACAGAGATATAACCGGTATTATCGAAAGAAGATCCAGTATGGCAAGAGGTGTCAGAATATAGGCTATATATGCCTTTACGCTCTTATACCCCATCTTGTAATCTGCCGTATACACTCTTGAGCAATAATCGATAAAAAAGAGAAGACTTGTGAAAAGCTCAATGAGCTTTGTATAAACACTCTCGGATTTCATGGTCATGGGCAAAAGCCCTACCACCACGGCAGTAGTGATCATTACATCGTAGGCACGGCTGGAGGCATCACCGATTCCGGATACTTCTATTACTTCATAAACACGCTTTTTGACATTGTACATAGGCCCACCTCTACATATTTCCCGCTACAAGTGCAACGATTCCAAGGGCTATCAGTACTACCGTAACTACTCTGCAGGCACCAACAAAAATTGTTATCTGCACCTTTTTATTGCTTTTGTGTAAGCCGGTATCATCAATTAAATGACCGCCAAAATTCTCGTTTTTTTCGCTCATAATCCACCACCTGTATTTGTGCAACGGCCGTAGTGCGTAATACCATGTATTATTATTCATTATATCATTATGTTGCAGAGTAATTCCACAATTCTTAAAGCTTTATCTCACATCCCAGGCCAAAGGAATATATGTACACCTCCTTAACCTTCTTTTTGGTTGCAGCTTCCAGAGCCCTCTTATACAGATCCAGCTGGATCTGATAGCGCTTAATAAGCTCAGAAGGTTCTTTTACCTTATCAGTCTTGTAGTCCATAAGAACAATATCGTCCCCTTCAAGGAACCAGGCGTCAATAATTCCCTGAATGAGTACCATTTCCTCCTTCGGGAACTTTGGATCCAGATCACTGGCTGGAATTCCCATCATAAAGGGCTTCTCGCGCATGAGCTTTCCTTCCCTAAAAGCCTTTCCCATTCTCTGACCCAGATTGGTGGAAAGAAAGGTGTTTATATCCGGTGTCCAGACACATCTCTTGTATTCTTCCGGGATCATATTTTTATCTACCATGCCGCAAAGCCAGGCAAACAGGGGCTTTGAGATATCACCCTTCAAAGCCGCATCATTCATAAGTTTCTCATCGCCATATATGGACTTATCCAGTATTTCCATGACTCTGTGGTAAGCAGTACCACGCTCAGCACCGGTGAGTTTTTTGACAGATCCTGAAACCGGTTCTCCCCCATCAATATTACCATCACCCTCACCCTCGTACTCAGCATCAAACTCCATGGGCTTATCAAAGGCCTCTCCCATTTCCTCAAGCATATGCTTTTTGAGCTCTGTGACAGTGGTCTTGGTAAAGAGCCCCTTAAGGCTTTCATACGCATATTTGCTTTCAAACTTTGCCGTAAGGCGATCTGCCAGATCCTTGTCAAAAGAAACAGTGTTTTCTTCAAGCTCTTTCTTCCTTACAAGGGCCTGAACTTCCTTTTTGACCATAGCCGCTATGATCTCATCGTCAGTAAGGGCTGTCACGGTAAGAAGAGGCACTCCGCCGGTCTTATCCCCGCTGGGACTGACATTTTCCTTAAGTCCCTGCCGGTCAACGTACTCAGCGTAAATATCCCCGGAAATTTCCAGCTTTTCCAAAACTTTTTCAAAGGCCGGATGCCTAATGATCGATAAGAGAATAAGGTCTAAATAGCTTCCGGCTCCTGCCCTGAATGAATATGGCAAAAGAGCTCCCGATGTGGCCAAAGCCGGCACCTGCTTTAGTATTGATGCTATCTCATCTGCCGGTTTCTTCACTGATCCTGTTATGATCAGCTTCTCTTTTGCCCTGGTGAGCGCAACGTAAAGGACTCTCAGCTCCTCACCCAGGTTATCTGAAACCATCTTATCTACGATCATAAGACGCTTTAATGTGTCGTATTTTACCCTGTGCTCAATATCTATGCACTTTACACCGAGACCGTAGTCCATATCCGCGATCAGATCTCCCTGCGTATCCATCTTATTAAAACCCTTGGAGGTCCCGGACACAAAAACTACAGGGAATTCCAGTCCCTTACTCTTATGGATGCTCATAACGCGGACAACATCGGCGTTTTCGTCGAGAATTCCGGCTTCTCCGTAGTCCACCTGAACAACCTTCATATGCTCAATATATCTTACAAAGTGGAAAAGTCCCTTAAATGAAGTCTTCTCAAAGGCAAGGGCCTTGGAAAGAAGCTGATCAAGGTTTGCTTTCCTCTGGCTTCCGGAGGGAAGCGCCAGGCAATAGGTATCAAAGCCTGTCTTGGCGATAATATACTGCAAAAGCTCATGGACAGGAGTATACACCGAGAAAGCCCTTAAATCCTCGATAAATTCTATGAAGCCCCGAAGCTTATCTAAAGGTGCTTCTGATTCTGATCCTGCTGCGATGATCTTAAGAGCGCGGTAAAAAGACTCCTCTGCCTGAGCCTCTTTATCTTCATTTACCATGATGCGAAGTCTTGCCAGCTCATCATCTGAAAAGCCGCCGATTGCCGAGTGCATTACACTCACCAGTGGAATATCAACGCTGGGATTATCGATGACAGTCAGCATATCCAGCATGATGGCCACTTCTGCAGCATCAAAATAACCGCTTTTTGATTCTATATAGGTGGGAATACCCTGATCGTCCAGAACCTTCTTAAAGGTCTCATCCCAGCCTGAGAGCGATCTTAAAAGGATAACTATATCCTTGTACTTAAGCTCCCTGTCCTCCTCCATGAGGCTGTGGATGCGCTCAGAGATAACAAGAGCCTCTTTTTGTCTGGAATCGTAGTCAGAAAGGTCGCCATCTGCATCGCTCTCAGAGTCAAACATTATGACCTCCGGGGATACGTCCATCAAAGGATCCGGATACAAAGCCCCTGTAACAAGCCTTGCATCCATGTCATAATCAACGCTTCCCAGGTCTCTTCCCATTATCTTTTCGAAAATATAGTTGGTGATCTCAAGAACTTCTTTTCTGCTTCTGAAGTTCTTGTGAAGGTCGATGCGATGGTCCCGGGCACCCTTTTCCTTACTGTAGGAGTCAAGCTTTTCCATGAACAGCTCCGGCCTTGCCAATCGGAATTTGTAGATACTCTGCTTCACGTCTCCTACCATGAATCTCTCGGATGGATCAGGAATATCTCCCGATATTGACCTCAGGATCAGCTCCTGGACGTTATTGGAGTCCTGATACTCGTCTACGAGCACTTCTTTGTAGTAATCCCTGTACTCCAGAGCCACGGTAGAAGGTCGGCATTTATCGATGATCTCCTGCACGGACAGACCCTCGCACTCCTCTTTTGAAGGATGCTCCACCAGGATCTGCAGGGCAAAGTGCTCCATGTCTGAAAAGTCTATGATCTGCTTCTCTCTCTTTTTAGCGTCAAAAAGCTCCTTGAATCTCAGGGTCAGTCTGCAAAGCTCCTTCACTGCTCTGTCACAAAGAGCCATCTGATCGATCATGGTCCCAAGAGGCAGGGCAAAAAACTTGTTAGTAAGGCTCTGCTGCTCTTTTTTAACTTTATCCCTGAGCTTCTGAACATATTCCTTCTTATCGGGATTAACGCTATCGTCCTTTATGGGCTTAAGTTTTCCGAAGGTCAGTGCTCTGATGCCGTCAAACAGGGCGTCGTAGGTATCATATGGAAGAAGCGCTTCAATACTGGCTTTGTCATCATCAATAGTCGCTCCGTAAGCATAGGGGCCGTCACTTTCACAGCATACAGACTCCGCGGTCTCGATATTCTGGAGCATACCCTTTATGCTGAGCTTAGCTTTCTCAACACATCTCCTGATAAAGTCAAGTTCGTTGGGATCAGCCTGCGTTACGTCGTAGTCCCCTGCTCTTTCATTGATCCAGTCCTCCGGCCAGGGCATACTCATGGCGAATCTGTAAAGCGAAAGAATATACTCCTCAACCTTTTTATCGCTGTGTCCCGATCCAAAGTATTCCATGCAGTAGAGAAAATCCTCGGACTCAAGCTGATACTCCTCTTCCAAAAGGTCTGCCATGACCTCTTCCTGTAAAAGGCGCATCTCTCCCTCATCTCCCACATGGAAAGACGGGTCAATTCCGATAGTATTAAAGTTATTTTTAAGAACATACTGGCAAAAAGAGTCTATGGTTGTGATCTGTGCATTGTGAATAAGCGTCTCCTGCTTCTGAAGATGCTTGTTTTCAGGGTCAGCCAAAAGACTTTTCTGTATGGCATCAGTTATCTTCTCCCTCATCTGGGCCGCTGCCGCCTTGGTAAAAGTCACCACTAGAAAATGGTCGATATCCATATCCTTCTCTATCATCCTGATGATCCTCTCTACCAGGACCGCTGTCTTTCCGGAACCTGCCGCTGCAGAGACCAAAATATTACATTTTCTGGCGTCTATAACCGCCTGCTGTTCGTCTGTAAAAACTACTCCCATATATCCTCTTTTATCAGTCAGTATTTTAGTTAATTCTGAAATTAATTATTTGTCCTTATACATGTCTACTATAAGGGCTTTGGCATCCTTATCCTGAAGATCCAGATTTCTCATGCTAAATCCGGGTATCCTTTCGTCAAAGCCGCATATTGACCTGTAAGCGCAGTATTTGCAGCTGCTCCTTTGATCCATCTCATAGGGGTTAATATCAATATCACCACTTAGGATCCGACGGCCAAACTCCTGTATTTTATCGCCGGTATATGCTCTGAGGGCGCTGTAATCCTCAGGTAAAATGGTCTGGGAATTGGCAGTAAAGCTTCCATCCTTCTTTATTCCCACAGGAATGATGTCAGACTTAGAAACAATGTCGCTATCAAGCATTCTGACGACATCCATATTTTCGCTGACCAGTCCGGTCATTTTAAGTTTTTCCCTTATCTCCTGATTGATTTCCTCAGGTTGAATACCATCCTGACCCTCAGCCATAGGATCATCAATGTGATAGTATAAAACCGCAGCAGGAACCGGTTCTTTTCCTCCGGAAAGCTTCTTTTGCACTGCCAGAGCCACATCCATGTACATGACAAGCTGCAATTGCAGGCCATAGTACAATGAAGCGATACTGAACTGTTTTTTGCCCGACTTGAAATCGATGACTTTTACATAGACTTCGTCATTATTCTGGTATAGATCGATTCGGTCAACCTTTCCAACAAGCTTGATCTTCCCTAAAATACGCTGTTCTTCGTCTTTTTCAAGAGCAATATTTATCTCATCAAGACTCCCGGCTTGCCTGAAATCCATCTCCACAAATGCAGGATTGAACTTACCCTTTTCAATCTGATATTTTAAGGTATCAACCGTTCTTGAAAGTATCCTGTGAATCCTCTCAATCACATGCTGGTTGCGGGCATTGCTGTGCAATATGGTCTCGCCGTATGCATTTGTACATTCTGTTAAAGCTTTATTTAATATTTCGTCAGAATCCTCTTTTGACAAGTCTCTCCAGTTAATTCTCCTGCTCATTATTTCAGAGGTATATTTTTCCAGAACATTATGGAAAACATTTCCCAGATCGGAAACGTCAAAATCATACTCTTCTCGCTCCTGAAGTCTTAATCCGTATCTCAGAAAATGCGCATAGCTGCAAGCCGCAAACATTTCAAGTCTGCTCACGCTCATTTCCAGGGTTGTTCCATACAGTGTCCCTGCGATAGCTGCTGCAAGCGGCTTTGACTCATAGTGGGCAAAGGCCGCATCCACAAGACTATTCATGGCCTTTGAGGTATTTTCCTGCCTGCCAAGTACGGTGTAGAGCGAGAAAAACTCTTTTTCCTGCTGCTCAGACAGATGCCCCACAGAATATTCTCTTAAGAGATCTGCCACATTCTCAAAGCTGTCCCTTGGACTGACATTCTGACTTTCAAAGCTACCATCTTCAGGCCTTGTGATCAAAAGCTTCGGGAACATCCTGGTGAGCTTAGGCACAAGATAAGCCGGTTTAAGTGACTTACCGGCGCTGTCCATCTTTGGATATGAAAGATACAGCTTATCTGTAGGTTTGGTCAGGTTCATGTAGAGGTAGAGCCTTTGAATATACATCTGCTGCCTTGGCGTTGGAGCCAGTGCAATGTCCTCATCAAGGCCCTGAAGGAACTCTCTGTCGATATCAGAGAGAATACCGCCACTTCCGGTACTGGCGGGAATAGCTCCGTCGCTGACTCCCACAAAGAATAAGAGCTTAATCTCCTTAAGTCTTGTTCTTTCAATATCTCCCACAATGATCCTGTCGGCATCCTGAGGAATGGTCCCGACCTCAATCTCCCCAAAGCCCGCACTTAATATGTCCTTGTACTCGGACATCTCCAGCTCGTCATCTCCTATAAGGTCCATGATCTGCTGAAGAAGGTCCATTATCTTTGCATATATCTGCTCATATTCCTTGGCCTTTTTAAGGTTTCCCTCAGCCTTGAACATCTCCATGTAATCTAAAAGCTTCTTGTGGCTATCATTCTTTTCGATCACTTCCATGAGAGATGCGGTAATTTCACGAGCCGTATTGTTTTTCGCATCAAAAAGAGGCTTAAGCTGAGTGCTTATGGCTTCTCTCATGCCCTCAAGCTTACCCATAAGCTCAATTTCTCTCTGGCTGGCCTTAGAATCATCCTTTTTGATCTTGAATCTCCTGGGCATATGCCTGGAGAAACGGTCATTCCACTGCTTCTGCCCCTTAATTCCCAATGCCCTTACATAGTTTTCCAGAAGGTCAGTATCTTCTCTTGTAAAGTCCGTCATTCCACTTCTCATGTAGTGGAACACGTCCTCATACCTGTAATTTCCTATAACAATATTGATAGCACTTGTTATGTATTCAATAAAAGGATTCAGCAAAAGACTGATATTCTGATCAATGTAAACAGGAATCCCAAACTTTTCTGCAGAGAGATTTATCAGATCAGAATACTCCTCCAGTGATCCGCAAACTATGGCAATGTCCCTGTATGCATATTTATTATTGCGTATAGCATCAGTTATTTTTATCATCACCTGGCGAACTTCACTTGCAGGAGTTGATGCCTCAAAGATCTCTATTTCCTCAGGTTCATCCCCATATATATTTGAGTTATACCTGAAAAGATTCTTCTCCAAAAAGGCAAGAGAAGGATTTTTTTCAAGGCGCCTTACCACATCTCCTTTTATCAGGATGTCGCAGGATCTATCCCTTACACTTTTAGAGGAGCCTGCGTTTTTCACCCCTTCGATTCTCTCCAGGTCCCTGACAGTCTTTTTACTCAGGGCAAAAAGCTCCTGCTCTTCAAAGTTCTGATCATAGGGATTTAACTCAGGGCTAATGGTGACTGAAACCATGACCTCTCTGGCAGACTCAAGGAGCTGCTTTATTACCCTGTACTGAATTGGTGTAAATCCTGTAAAACCATCAAAGACAATTACCGCATTCTTAATAAGCTCTGACCTTGGGATAGCAGAACATAAAATATCAAGTGTTTCTTCTGTAGTTATGTATTTTCCTGAGATATACTTGTGGAATTCACTATAGATCAGCCTAAGATCCTTGATCTTTGAATTAAGAGCACCCTTTCCGCGGCTTTTTTCCTCTAAAATCTCCAGCTCTTTATCCCCGATTCCATACATCATGAATTCAGAAATCGTCGACTTAACTTCGTCGATATATCCGGTCTTGTGCATGTTGGAGCCTATAACAGGGAGCCTTTCTCCCAGCATATCTGCGACTCTTCTGAGAATCAGACTCTTTCCCACATCATCGAGCACAGAAAAAGAGCTAAGTCCGACTTCCTCAAATATTCTGTGAGAAAGTCGTCCAAAGCTCAACACATCAATGTTCATGATCGCATGAGAAGGGTGCATTCTGACTACATCCTTCTGGGTCTGCATCGTGAACTGATCAGGAACTATGATGATGAAATCTGTATCCGGCTCATCAAAGCTCCTTTTTATTATTTCCTCATAAATTCTGGTGCTCTTGCCGGCACCTGACGCCCCAAAACAAAACTTCAGCATTTCGTACTTCCACTTCCAGGATTATTATCGTAATTCATAGAAGCACATCACTTGCCATATTTTAGTTCGTCATTGATCTCATCGGCGTATCTGCAACAGGAAATGTACTTCCATCTACCATTATAATTGAAAGGTAGAATCATGTACATCTGCATTCTGCCACTATCTCCGGGAATTGCGGAATGGTAATAATCAACAATATAATCTTTTCCGGCAGCCTTAACTCTGTCTCTTACGCTGGGGATATCATAAAACTCTCTAAAGCGCTGTCTGTCATCGGGATAAATATACATATTTGAGTATAGTTCAACCGCTCTCGCAGCGTTTGATTCCACATCTGCAATGACATACTGGTCTACATTAATGAAAAGGTTCTCTACCGATCCGTCTTCGTCATAAAGATCAACTCTGAAATACTGACTGAATACATGAGCCATGGCAACTTGAATATTCTCCGCCTGCTTCTTCTCCCCGCCATGGATAGACATATTCCTTGAAACCACAGCGAATGCCGCCTTATCGCCTTCTCTTGTAATGAACCTTATCTTTGTGTTGACCACATTCCCATTGACTACAAAATTAATATCAGCCCTCTTTGAAGACGAATACTCGGCATTATGGGCCGCAGAAAGGAATTTTGCAGGTTCTAAAACACTGAACTTTTCCTCATAGTTCTTATTATTTGCCATTATTCCGATTGATGAAAGAAACATCTCATAGGCATCGTTCATATACAATGCCGTGGCAGAATCAGATGTAACTTCGATAATGGCTATAGGAAGATTGTTGAACACCTCCATGTTTTTGTCCCGAAGAGGGGTGCTTCCAAGAAGGTTTATATCACCGATGCTCCTGTAATAGTGCTTAAACTTCACATCCTCACAGTTTTCAAGGGTGTACTCATCAGGTCTTACAGCATCTTCCACAGGCTTAGGCTTTCCAAAGAGATATCCCTGAAGCTTCTCACAACCTATTTGCCTTAGGAATTCATACTGTTCCTGAGTCTCAACGCCTTCAGCAAGGGTGTGCATACCCAGCTCTTTTGCCATATTTACTATGGTTGCAAGAATAACTTTTGATTTTTTATTGGTCTCAAAGCTCCTTAAGAAGTTCATGTCAATCTTAAGCACGTCAAAATCATAGACCTTAAGGTTGTTTAAAGAGCTGTACCCTGCCCCAAAGTCATCCATCCATACCTGATATCCTGACTGTCTGAAGCGTTCTATCTGATCACCAAGATATTTTTCTCCGAAAGCAATAGCGCTTTCGGTAATCTCAATATTCAGGAGGTATACAGGGATATTGTACTTTTCACGGCACCTGTCAACCTCATATTTAATATCACACAGCTCAAAATCCAGCTGTGAAAGGTTTACGGATATAGGCACCACCGCCATTCCATAATCAATAGCATCTCTGAGTTCTTTGCACACCAGATCTATCATGTAGATATCCAGTTTATGTATCAGGTGAACTTCCTCCAGCACCTCGACAAAAATAGCAGGTGATATCAATCCATGTTCAGGGTCCATCCACCTTGCCAAAGCTTCGTAGCCACATACTTTTCCCGTAAGAGCCCTGATTTCTTTTTGATAGTAAACCTTGAAATACCTCTTTTTAAAAGCTTCTGCAAAATTATCAATAACATATTGCCGAAGGTCATTTTTCTTTTTCAGCTCGTCATCATAGAAATTCACGAATTTATCGTAAACCTTGATAATATCGTCGCAGGCAATCTTTGCCCTGTCTATCATGATAACCGGATCATATTCATCCCTCGACGAGATATAGACTCCTGCCTTGATACGCATGGTAAGAGCCCTCTGATGCTTTTGAGCAGCATCTCTTAACTGTTCAAGCTTATCGTAAATGTCATCGGGAGTAAGTTTCTTCGATAGAATTATGAACTGGTCTCCACCGGTCCTGGCTATTTCATCATCAGGAAAAATGCTCTGAATTTCTTTTGCAACGCTCCTTAAAAACTCATTGCCACCCGCAAAGCCATACTGCTGGTTGAAGCTCTTGAAATTCATAACATTCAAATAGACAATAACAGAAAAGCCACCATCATCGTCACTGGCGTGACGCTGGATCTGACTCAATGCTCCTGTCAGATTAAGGAGCCCTGTCAGTTCGTCGCGCTGTTCATTTTCTTTTATCAGGCCCTGATTATTTACCTGCATAAGTACCTCAGCAACGAAATAAGATTATCGATTAGACATCTAACCTTATTACATTATATCGTACCAAAGAGCAAAGTTGCACTGTAAACACACGCTTAAAGAAAATTTAATACTTATTATATATTTCTGTTATATCTCCTGACCTTATTGATATGCCTCTCAAAGTCACCGCTATCAATGAGGCTTGCTATGACCAGCTGGTCCAGTGTCGGAACCGGGCATTCATAGAAACCGATTTTCTCTGTAAAACTCTCTACCAGATTCATTGGAAGAACCATATAGGCGCATCTGGCGTAGCTGCCTATCGTTCTCGTAAAGGTATTTACATATATTACCCTGCCCTGATCATCAAGGGAAAAGATGGTCTCTTCCGGCTTTCGACTGGGTGTGAATTCTGATTCAAAGTCATCCTCAACCACGAATCCGTCTTTTTTTCTGCTCCATTTAAGATATTCCCTCTTTTTGGATGCAGAAGCCGTTACTCCACTGGGAAAGCTTCTGTAGGGGGTTATATGAAGGATCTTGGCATTGCTGTTCCAAAGCTCGTCACTCTCAATACCGTCTTTTCCCAATTTGAGCATCCTGATCGTTGCTCCACCAGCTTCATAGACCTTTGCAATTTTCTGGTATGAGGGACTCTCTACGCCGTAGACCATGCTCCTTCCAAAGGTCTGGACAATGAGGCCATATAAATACTCAGCCCCCGCTCCTATCACAATCTGATCAGGGGAGACCTTAAGTCTCCTTGAACGGGAAAGATATCCGGCGATTGCGCTTCGAAGCTCCAACATACCGTTTTTAGGGGACTTCTGCATTATATAGTCGTCAAATTCACTGAGGACCTTCCTGACAGTCTTGGCATAAATGGAGTATGAAAACCTGGGCTCATTACTGCCTGCCCCATGATCCGTCTCCTTTATGTTATAGCGCCTGTCATAAGCAGTCCTTGAAACTGGAGAATTTACTGCGCTGTCAGCTCCAACATATATATCACTGTCGTCAAAAGAGACAAAATAACCACTTTTTTGCCTTGGAACAATATAGCCTTCCTCCGCCAAAAGCTCATAGGCATGTTCAATTGTAATCACGCTCATCCCCATGGCTTCTGCCATTACACGCTTGGAAGGAAGCTTTGAACCCGCCGGAAACCTGCCCTTTATAATATCTTCTCTGACCTGTTCATAAACTTGTAAGTATCGCTTTTCCTTCTCCATTCCTGTCTCCCGCAATCTGGTCATATAAAATAATCTATTTTTGATATTTTTAATATTGTCAGTTTGATGATATATTAGGTTCAGTTTAT
>JAILMY010000061.1 GCA_024692165.1 Butyrivibrio sp.
AGAAAGGCTCCTGGGATAATGATATCCCATGTGAACCCTTGCCTGATTTATGTAGGTAGCCCTGCTGAATGCATCCGGCTCTTTCTCCAGCACCAAAACGGAAAGCCCGCGCTTTGCGCAGTACAGCGCCGCATACAAGCCCTACAGACCGCCACCTATTATTATTCTGTCATATCGTTTCAATTCGCTCATATCACCATTTCAACGTTACTTTGCTCCTTTACTGAAAAGAACAACTCCTACAGTCTTGAGCAAAATCTTGAAGTCCTCTGTAAGACTCCAGTTATCAATATATTTAAGATCCAGCTTAACGATCTCGTCAAAGTCCTGAATATCGCTGCGGCCGCTGACCTGCCACATTCCTGTAAGTCCCGGAGTCATAGAAAGACGTCTTCTGTAGTGCTCGTTGTACTCCTGGAACTCGTTCTCTGTCGGTGGTCTTGTACCAACAAGGCTCATGTCACCCTTAAGAACGTTAAGGAACTGAGGGAACTCGTCCAGGGAAGTTTTACGGATAAACTTGCCCACCTTGGTAACTCGAGGGTCGTCCTCCATCTTGAACATAAGGCCGCTCATCTCGTTCTGAGACATGAGTTCCTTCTTCCTCTCCTCTGCATCGATATACATTGAACGGAACTTGTAGATCTTGAAACGCCTTCCGTTCTTACCGATTCTGGTCTGGGAAAAGAAAACAGGACCCGGAGAATCAAGTTTGATGGCAGGCGCCAGGAACAGTGTAATGATTCCTGTAAGTATCAGGCCCACAAAGCCTCCTATGATGTCACATACTCTTTTGATAAAAAGTCTCTTATAGCTTGATCTGAACATTGTGTAGGAAATTACCGTGTAGTTAAGGAAATCTCCCACAACAGATACTGCCTTACCAAGATCAGGCAGCTCCAGGTTATAGTGAGTGGTAACACCCATCTCCTCAAAGCCCAGGATGATGTCCTCCATCTCCCTCTGAGGAATGTTAGGAGTATTGATAAAGACCTCGTCAAAGGGGTCAGTAATAAGACGTTCGGTAAGGTTCTCCATACCATAGTGAACGTGTACATCGTCTATATACCAGTCGTCGTTAACCTCAGGGCTGTTCTTGACCACATCTACGCAGTAAGCACGGACAACCTTGTATCCAACTGTGGATCCACTCTTGATCAGATCCTTTACAGTCTTCTCCATAAGCTCTTTTTCTGAGACAACCACAACTCTGATAACATTCTGATCGCTGGAAATATGCTTGATAAAGATAGCCTTGAAAGCAAGTCTGGCCAACAATGTAAGCACGATATCGATCCATATGAAATTCAAAATAACGAAACGTGAAAGAATCTTGGACCAGTCAAGGAAATAAACCAGTGTGATTGAGGGAATGACGATGATTGCCACCAACCTCATAACTGACAGCAGTTCAACCACATATCCTCTGGTAATAAAGTCTCTGTTCCAATCAGCCAACAGCGCAAAACCGGTACAGAAAAGCAGAAACACAACGCATACCATGTAGTGCAGTGTCTTGTCTCCCCAGTCATTATTACTGTTGTAACGCATCCACGTTGTGAATACATAAGAAATAACTATGCACGCCATATCGATCGCCCAAAGTGCATAGGTCTGAAAAGTTCTGTATTTGTTACTCATACCGTCTCCCTTTATAAATCACAAAATGCCACGATAAGTTTATCATATCATGGCATTTCCGAAAAGTCCTTAAAGCTATATACAAGTTTATCCCAGGTAAGGTGCGCACTTACATAGTCTCTCGCATTTGAAGTGACATCAGACCAGTCTGTTTCTGGATTTGTTTGCTGTCCCGCTTCACTTTTCTGCGCAATTTTGCGAATTCTCTGAGTCATTGCCTCCACCGACTCGCACAAATATCCGGTTTCACCGTCCTTAATAAGAAAATCCGGTCCCGGAGCGTTTATAGCCAGCACCAGGCACTTATGTGCCATAGCCTCAAGAATAGACATTCCATAAATTTCATCAGGGTTAAAGTTCACAAAATAGTCGCAGGCCTTATAGAGATGCTTCATCTCTGTATTGGGAACTTTGGGTAAAAGAGTGACCGACTCCGTAAGGCTATATTCAGTAGTCATCGCTTTCAGAGCATCCTCCAGTGCGCCCTTACCCACAACCACCAAATGGTATTTGGTGCTACCATCCACATGATCAGTGTTTTCAGCAGACGCTTTCGCACCTTTGACATTTAGCATCCTCAGCGCCTCTACCGCATCCAGCGGATGTTTGTACTCCTCCAACCTTCCTACAAACAACAGCACCTTTTTATCCGCAGGAATTCCGTACTGTCCTCTGATCTCTTCCACTGGTCTCTCAGAAAGCACCACATCTTCCTTGTTTAGTCCAACCGGAGCAAGCTCTGCCTTGATTCCCAGCTCCTGGCACTGCCTTTGCACTCCCGGAGTCTTCACATATACAGGGCTCCGTCTGTACTCAGCAATGTTCCTGGACATCATCAGCCTGTCCAAAGCCTTCCGATACCACTTATTGCTGTCAGTAAACAAGGTACCTATATACAGGTGGTACTTAATCCCGTTCTTCCGACAATATCGAATCACGTTGGGCGCATAAAGCATATTGTCAGCAAGCAGATGCAGTACATCTGTCTTAAGTTCCTTGATGAGATCTAGTCCGAGGTTTTCTTCATTATCCGGCTCACCGGCAACGCCTCGACGTAACATCCCATGATGCCCCACTCCCTTTGCCTTCATCACATGCAGTGTTACCTTATCCGTAATCTTCTCCACGCGGCCCTCTCCTCGGCTCAGTAGCACAATATTCACTCTGTGCTCCGGATAGACCTCCGTCACTGCCTTAGCCAGACCAATCTCCTGGGAATTGTAGAAACTGCTATTTAGTTCATCAGTTATGTATAGTTTTAAAAATGTTATGTTCATTCTTATGCCGTAATATTCCCATCATGCTCGATCAGCGATGCATTTGTCACATGTTCAAGCCCCAGCAGCTCCTGAATAAGTTCTGCTGCCTTTTCGGTCTTAACCTCAACTGTCAGATCCAGTCCCACCTTGGAAGCATTTCTCGCCCTGACTTTAATAAAACTACTGTACTTCTCGGCAACTGCAAGGATTTCCTTCTCGCTGTCAAATGCATTGGAATCCACCACCAGCAGCATGCTCCCCTTGGGATCATGCTTATTTTCAAACAGCATGATCACTACAGTAACGATCAAGGATACAACCACCGCGATCAGAGCAAAACCTGCGCCGCAGATGATTCCTGCACTGATAGCCCAGAACAGAAATGCCAGATCCATGGGATCCTTGATGGCAGTCCTGAATCTTACGATGGAAAGAGCTCCCACCATACCAAGGGATACTACGATATTTGACTGTATTGTCAAAATGATCGCAGAAGTGATCAGGGCTATGATCAACAGTGACAGGTTAAAAGACTTATTGTAAAAAGCCTTCCTGGTTATAAGCTTGTACACTCCGCAGATATACAGGGAAATCGCCAGCGTAAACACAAAGCATATAATAATTGTCCCCAGGCCAATCTTATCTGTAGCATACCCCTCAATAACTGCTCTTTTTATCATAGATAAAACATCCATATTCCTTATTCTCCTCACACTCCATAGGTTCTGCACATATGATATTTCGAAAATGTAGTCCACCGTAGTCCGTCGGTCTGTAGCGCCGCCTTGATATGCACCGGCAGATACTCATCAAACTTTACTTCCAAAAGGCTCTTACCAACCTCAAACACAGGCCTTTGCCTGTAATCTCCGGAAAGAAACTTATCAACCTGCCCCGAAGATGCCAGCTTCCTGTCAAAGGTAACCCTCACATTACCCGCCTTGTACACAAAGGGTATTCGCTCATAGGTCACTATAACCTTGGGTCTCATTCCGCGCCCCAGGAAATCCGCCACCAGAGCGTCCTTCTTCTCATTTCCCGAAACGCCAATGCTCTTTCCGTGAAACAACTGCCAGAACTCCTCTTTGGTAATCCTGCAGCTCTCCTTCAGAGTCATACCGTGGCTCTTGCTTTTCTTTTCAAGCCTCAGAAAATCAGTATCACCATTGTAATACCTGATCCTGAATTTGCTCCTGTTATCTGTGCCTCCAAGATTCTCCCGAAGACACCCGTCATCCACATCGTCAAAGTAGAGGCTCCTGACAACATACCTGCCATCTTCCAGAACATTACCGTCACTCTTTAGCACCGCCCCGGCCTTGGCCAGCAAAACGCCCTCTGTGACAGCATCCACCATATATTTGAATTCGTGCCGATACTTGACGC
>JAILMY010000082.1 GCA_024692165.1 Butyrivibrio sp.
ACCAAATCTGGTGAACTCCTTTGTTCGATTTTATGTATATCATATACTTTGTGCGTTATCAATTATATTCACGCATTTTAATGATTACAATATTTTACAACGTCATAACAAAATCGCATGAATCTTATAAACCATTTTTAACGTTCGAAGTGGGCAGCTACTTTCTTCAGATTCTCTATGATTGGCAGATGCTGAGGGCATACTTCTTCACATTGTCCACAGGCTATGCAATCACTTGCCTTTCCAAAACCACTGCTGACAAGATTGCCATAATTCGAAAAATTAATGGTCCAGCCCTTTTCTTCCATATCATCACGCATATTTTCATTATAAAGTGAGAAATACTTGGGAATCGCTATTTTCATGGGGCAACCTTCCGTGCAGTACGAACAGCCTGTACATGGAATTGCAATCTGGCTGTTAATGATATCTGCAGCCTTAAAGCACAGCTTCTTTTCATCCTCTGACAGCGGTTTGAAATCCTGCATGTAGGCTGTATTATTATCCATCTGCTCGATACTGCTCATTCCGGACAGAACCACCATTACATTATCTAGACTTGCCACAAACCTGATTGCCCAGCTTGGGATAGACATACTATCATCCCTGAACAGTTTTTCTGCATCTGCGGGGAGCTTTGCCAAAGTTCCGCCTTTTACGGGTTCCATAACTATTACAGGTTTTCCATGCTTTACTGCTACTTCATAGCATTCCCTTGAATGCACCCACTCACTTCCTCCTCAAAATCCTCATACTTCATGCATTTATTACTCCTACGAACAAATTTCTGGTTTGTAAAAAACAATACAACTTGGCATGGACATAATTAGTCCATTAGGAGCATGAAGTTATAAATTTCTCTTTTCGCTTACAAAGAAGCATATAAGAAGCCACTTTCCACAGATTTCTATCCGCAAAAAGTGGCTTCTCATGGTACATACATCTCTTGTTTCCTTCGTCACAACAGTCAGTGAATCATCATTTGATATGGACTAATTCTCAATAAAAAAGTGTAGCGAAAAACATTAGTTTTTTTTGAGACACATGAACTGAGGATGGACAATTAATGAAATTTAAATATCCATCCTCAGCATATATTCGAATAATTGGTGCATAGGAAGAGTAAGATGCACCAGAAGTTTGCGGAACTTCTATAAAGCTATTTGGGTATACTTACGCCATCCCCCAAATTCAGTAATGTCTTCTGCTGTATCTATAGCATAATCCTGACAAATGAATCCAATCATCTCATTCCCATCACTTGTCGTGATTTTCCCTAGTCCCAATGGTTCCGGTAATAGTTCAAGGAAAGAACCAATTTTTTCTCTTGGTATGCTCCATATGTCCATTTCCAGCGCAGCTCCATTAGATATATCTTTTACCACTCCCGGTTTCCGTGGAACAGTATTTAAACTATACATTCTGTACTCAGGTGCAGTCTTTACAGTTTCTTTGTACTCAGCCCCAAGATCAATTAACTGGCTTTCCAAAGAAAATCCCTTAAGATGCAAGCCAAAAACAGCCAAATCAATATAACTGCGCATCTTATCAGAAATCGTTCTGCCAAATGTTACATTTAAGCCTTCATTGCCTGATTTACTAAATACTGTTATTCCCATAGGGACACCTTCTTCAGCAAATCCAACCGGAACATTTATAGCGCACAAATCCAGTAAGTTGCAATGATTTGTATATAGCCCCATTTTGCTGTTTGTAGCAACCGGATCGCAGTCTACCTGGTCTCGTGTAAATGTTCCTCCGTTAGTCGGCATGATCAGCACACTCTCTTCAAGCATCTTATGAATATGCATTTTTATATCCGCCAATCGGTGCATCGCCTGAAAAAGGTCAACCGCGCTTTTATCTTCTTGTGCTGCTCCACATATTATTGCCTTAGTCACCGGAAAGAGTGTTTCTGCCTTTTTATCGAGATAATCTTTTAGGCCTGCGTAGCGTTCTGCAACCCAAGGTCCATCATAAAGAATGGAGGCTGCTTCAGAAAGTTCTGTAGTGTCTATATACTCCACATTTTTATAAGTCGTTTCTATACATTTTTTAATCTGGTTCCATTTCTTTATATATGATTCTTTGTAATCGCCATAAAATACAGGCTCTTTGCCGGGAAGATATATCTTTTTTAAACTTTTCGTGTTAACGTAAGGAATAGCTCTAGCGTATCGGTACTTCTCATCATATACTCTGGCTACCGCGTCTACTCTTTCTGCATCATCCACATTCTTGGTAAAGACTGTTACACAGTCAATGCTTTCACATGCTGGTACAACTCCTCGGTTGCTCCACGCCCCTATTGAAGGTTTCCATCCAACAATATTGTTAAGCGCCGCTGGAACCCTGCCACTTCCGGCTGTATCAGTTCCAAGCGCAAAAGAGACAATGTCCAATGCAACTGCAACAGCTGATCCAGAACTAGATCCTCCGCTAATCAATTCATCTTTATATGCATTGTGTACTTCACCATAAGGAGTTCTGGTCCCCACTAGTCCCGTGGCAAACTGGTCCATATTAGTTTTACCGACAGGGATTGCTCCAGCTTTAATAAGTTGTTCAACTACAAACGCACTGTTCTCAGGAACATAGGAAAATTCAGGACAAGCTGCAGTTGTTGGAATTCCTGCCAGATCAATATTATCCTTTATTGCAAAGGGAATGCCCCATAATGGCAAGCTGCCCACAGGAGTTTTCTCGAGTTTACAGATATATGGCTCAATTTCTTCATCTGTAAGAATATGAATCCAGATATTTTTATCTCTATACAGCTTTGCTTTTTCTTTTACATTATTCCACATCTGGCGAAGGGTTAGTTCGCCAAATTCATACATTCTTTCTACATCACTTATCGTCATCTTCATCATCACACCTTGATTTAGTTAAGCTATCTTCTTAAGTGATTCATTTCCAACAGTAGCGTCTTTTTCAAAAACATCCTTAGGAATAACAAGGTTAAGAACAGTTGCAATTATAAATGCGCCAACAATACCACTCTGTGAGAATATAAGCTGTACTAACTCAGGGCATTTCTCAAGAGCTCCTGAGCTTGACAGTCCTGTTCCCAATCCAAGTGCCAGTGCTACGATAACACCGTTTCGTCCGTTCATATCCTGTTTAAAAATCATCTGCATACCACTAATAGCTATCATTGAAAATGCAAGAACTGTCGCTCCGCCTAATACGCAGTTTGGAAGAGCAGATAGTATTGCACCAAGCTTAGGACAGAATCCGCAGAGAAGTAAGAATACTGCTCCGCAAGCCACACAGAACTTGTTTACAACTCTTGTCATGCAAACAAGTCCAACATTCTGGCTGAATGAAGTGTTTGGCAATACTCCAAATAATGAAGCAACTGCACTTCCCAAACCATCTGCAAGAACTGCTCCTGACAATTCATCATCTGTAGCCTCTCTACCAAGACCTCCCATGCATATAGCTGAAGTATCACCGATTGTTTCAACTGCTGTAACTATAAACATCACCATAAGAGGAACTATGGCGCCTACCTCAAATTCAAAACCATATGGCATAAATTTAGGGAATCCAATCCATGCTGCATCTGCAACTCCACTAAAATCGATCATTCCAAAACTTGCCGCCATAATAAGTCCAACGCCAATGCCAATAAGAATAGAAATAATACTTGTAAAACCTTTTGTGAACTGCTTAACAGCAACTATAACTGCCAAGGTGGTAAAGCCAACAAGCAAGTTCTGCCAAGAACCATAATTCTCAGTTCCTGCTCCGCCCGCAAGCCACTTTATTCCAGTCGGCATAAGTGATAACCCTATGGATATGATTACAGTACCAGTAACAATCGGAGGGAAGAATTTCTTCAACGGTTTAACAAAAAAGCCTTCCAAAACCTCAAAAAGTCCTCCAATCAAGCAAGCACCCAGGACTGCTTTATATCCATACTGACTTGCGGCTGTAAGAGTAGCTATGAATCCGGCACTTGTTCCCATTACTATTGGGAGCGATGCCCCAAAACGCCATACTTTATAACACTGTAACAGTGTGAACAATCCAGCAATGAACATTGCATTTTGTAAAATCATACTCTTCTCACTCACTGTCAGATTACAAAGAGCACCGATGACAAGAATGGGTGTAATGTTATTAACAAACATTGTTAAAACATGCTGCATTCCTATTGGTATCGCCTTTGGTAATGGTACACGTCCTTCTAGTTCATAGATAGATGTTTTCGCTTTCTTCATAACGTTACCTCCTTTACACCTAAAAAAAGACGCCCAGAGATTCTGGACGTCTTTGTCTGTCTTGTTAGTACAAATTATAGTTTCAATTTTAATCTTTTCAATGTTAATCGTTCACATTTTCCCGTTTTAATATTGTGAATAAATCACAACAGCAGTAAGATAATAAAAAACATAAGGGAGAAATTATTTAAATGAAACACAGTTTTATCGTGAAGGATTTATGTAAATTAGAGTCTTTGCAGGGCATCCAGGTTCTGGCAGGGAATGAACAGCTTCAACACCCTGTTGAAAACATAAATGTCATGGAAGTACCTGACATAGATAAGTGGGTACAACCCAACGAATTTCTCATGACAACAGGTTACATGTTTAAAGAAAATCCCGGCGAATTTATTTCTCTTATCCCCAGGTTAAAGGAGCGAAATGTCGCCGCACTTGGAATAAAAACCAAACGCTTCATAGAAGAAATCCCATCTGAACTTATTCAGTGTGCTCAGGCGTACGATTTCCCACTACTGCTTTTACCAGAAAAAACCGCTTTTTCTATTGTTATACGCGAAGGAATGGAACATATTCTGCTCTCAGAAAAAGAAAGAAAATCATCGTTTTTAAAGAAACTGATCACCGGCACATACAAATCTCAAAGCGATATAATAAATGCACTGCCTGGGCTTAATTTAAATTACACCAAGGACTCTAAATTTACCATTTTCATAATAGCAGAAAAAGAAGATCATGTTACATACGAGAAAGAAGCTCTCTATTCCAGACTGGCTTATTGTTTTCGTAATAAGGGTTTTGAATGCCATCACGTGATTCATCAAAATCATTTAGTAATCTTCCTGTCCTATTCAGATAAATCATTAGAGAAAAAAATAAGTAAAAAGGATATAATGATACTTCAACATCTTAAAGATTATAACTGCATCATTTGTGAGTATAATCGTGGTGTTTCCATTGATAGCATTTCATCCGAATATACATATCTTTTAAAAATGCAAAAAGCGGTAGAGAGCAGTTCCATGTCATCCTCCTGGGTTTCTTTTAATGAACTGGGATTGTATTCAGCCATTCCGGACATGGCAGACTCCTTATTTTTCTACTTTTCAAGAAACCGCTATGTTGAGCCAATTAAGGAATATGACAGAAAGCATGGAACGCCGCTGCTTGATACTTTAAAAACTTATTTTTCATGCAATTGCAATATGAGAGATACAGCAAAGCAGATGTATACTCATTACAATACAGTATGTCACAGAATAGACAAGATAGAAGAAATTCTCGGTGTTGATCTAGACTCTTTTCATGATCGATGCACACTGTATTTAAGCCTATTGTTGCAATAACCCCATCACCTATTTTCAACTTCTGACAGATGCTTTTATAATATGTCTACTTCAAGTGAATGTGTCTCGAAAATCATTAGTTTTTTAGTCACAAAAAGAGACACTCATCAGCTACGGTGAAGCTTTAAAGCCACCTTTACTGTGAGTGTCTCTTTAAATTTGATAGTTTCGTTTTATCCTTAGTGAAGCTCATGCCACCAGGACTACTTTCCTATCCCCTCATAAGAAACCGCATCCCCTCCGGTAAAGCATCGCTACCATCGGTGCCTTGTCGTTCCTTATCATGTTTATATGTTATCAGATGGTGTATCACACTACTGTCACACAACGATAATAGATTACTTTAGCGAATCGTAGATAGCTTCCTTAAATAATATTGTAACAGTTCTGTCTGTTTTCCAGGCTGCAAAGGTTGTTCTTCACAGCCTGGTGATGTTAAAAAATTATTTAAATGAAATTCGTCCACTGATGCTCTTCTGTCTCAGGCAGTCCATATTTCTCTTTTCCAAGAGCAATACTCTTCATAAGGAATGTCATATTTCTAGCCAGAGTACGCATGGTCTGAAGGCCTTCAAGATCCTTCTTCGCCTCTCCCTTTACGTTACCATGAACACTATTCCAATACTGGCTGGATGCAACCGGCATACCACTGATGGTAAAGTACTTGTTGAGTTCGTCATATGTAGCAGAGCAACCGCCTCTTCTGGCTACTGCCACGCTTGCTCCAACCTTCATAGTCTTGTCAAAGTCAGTGCTATAGAAAAGCCTGTCAAGACATGAGATAAGCGTGCCATTTGCGGATGCATAATATACAGGTGATGCCACTACCAGCCCATCTGCCTCTTCAAACTTAGGAGCAAGCTCATTAACCACATCATCAAACACACACTTTCCCTTTTCATCACAGGAGTTGCATGATATGCAGCCTCTGACATCCTTGTTTCCTATAAGCACTACTTCTGTCTCTACTCCTTCAGCTTCAAATACCTTTAACATCTCATTTACTGCAATACTTGTATTGCCATCCACTTTGGAACTGCCATTAATAATCAGTACTTTCATAGTCATTTCCTCTCCTTTACCTTTTCTTAATGATACATTAATCAATTATCTTCATGCCGGTTGTAAATGCGAATGGATACATGAACTTTCTCTCTCTTCCATCGTCAAACTCTACGGTAAACTTAGTGGGAATCTCATCCTCATCCCAGGTAACATCACATATGATACCCTCACCGTATTTTGGCTGAAAGACTCTCTCTCCCATAACAAGGTTATTCGGTATATTTTCTCCGGATGTTACAGGATTTTGCGCCTTTTTCTTAAGGAGCATCGTTGGCTTTGTAAGAGCGTTTTCTTTTCTCCTGGTGCCGTCTTTACTCTTAGTAGCTGCCTTCTTTTCCTTTGGAATAAGCTCGCCCACAAAGATAGATGGCTCATCAGCGTATTTAAAGATTGTAAGTCTCTCTTTAGCCCTTGTCATGCCAACGTAAAAGATACGCCTCTCTTCTTCATAGTCTCTTTTTTCCTGCGGCGTTGCCTTCTTAAAGTTCTTTATTATCTTACTTGGAAATACCCCATTTATAACATCCATGAGGATTACGTTGTCATATTCAAGGCCTTTACTCGAGTGTATTGTTGAAAGAATGAATTTTGCCCTGTAATTTTCCTCTTTTTCCGTAAGGATAAGGCGAAGCTCCTCAAGCCTATCAAGGAATCCCTGTATTGTTGACTCGTTTTTTGCCAGCATCTCTAAGATAAAGAGCTTATTATCATCGATGTTATTATCCCTGAGGTAATCCCCATAGCCCATGTATTTATCAATACGACTAAGGGCCTTAGCCGGGTTTTCTCCAGCCATGTTCCTAAAGTGGGTCCGAAGCGATCTTACATTCCCAAGAACGTTTCTGTTTATGTCAATTTCTTCTGCGGCGTCCAAAATTCCGGTGTGCTTTTGGTCTGCGATATAGCACATCTTTTCAGCATCCGGCTTTCGAAGATACGTCTGGAACTTAAAATATACCTTCATAAAAAGCTCCGGATCCATTGGGCTAAGAGCAAACTTAAGGATATTAGTCACATCAACAACCACCCTATGGGTAAAGAAAGCCATATCCGCGCTCTTTATCCTGTATGGAACGCTCTCTCTTTCAAGAAGGTCCACCAGAGGTAAGATGCTCTCATTGTCCCTATAAAGAACCGCTGTCTGAGAACCGGTTTCTCCTGCCACTTGAAGGAGGTACTTATACTGAGCCCTTCTGCTTTCCATAGTAACTACGGTAATATCAAAAGATTCTTCTCTTGTGGCGGACATATGCTTTTTGTGGCGATTAAAGTTCTTTTGAATAAAAAGATCAGCGCACTGAACTATCTTAGCATTGGACCTGTAGTTTTTGTCCATTACAAGGACCTTTGCCCCCTTGTGCTCTTTTTCAAAGTTCAGGAGAGCTTCCGGATAAGCTGCTCTGAATCCGTATATACTCTGATCTTCATCTCCTACCATAAACAGGTTGCCGCTTTCCCCGGCTAACAGCGAAATGATCATGTGCTGAATCTTGGACGTATCCTGCGCTTCATCCACGCAGATGTATCTGTATTTGTCCCTGTAAAAATCAAGAAGTTCTTTTGAGCCTTTGAGCATCCTGTAGGCATAGATCATCTGATCATCGTAGTCCATAAGACTTCTTGATTTAAGATCGGCGTTATACTTTTCATAGATATCAAGGAGCTTTATGCCCTCATCTTCGCCGCGAAGCTTTATCTCATCCTTAGTAAGCATCATGTTCTTACAGTATGTTATAAGGGTTCGGACGTTTTTAATATCACTCTCTGTCGGGTATTCATCCATAACCTTCAGATAAATATCTGTAAGGCTCTTTCCGGAAATCTTTTCGTCGGTAATAAGGTCAAAAGACTTTTTGCCTATAAGCCTTCCGTAGTGGCTTATTATCTTGGCGCATATACCATTGATTGTTCTAAACTCTATGGTTTCTGCGCTCTCTTCTCCAAATATCGACTCAAACCTTCGTGCCATATCCTTAGTGGCGGCAACTGTATATGTAAGAGTAAGAATATTTGCAGGGGATATTCCCTTAACATAAAGCATATAGCCAAGTCGGTTTACAAGAACCGTGGTCTTCCCGCTTCCGGGAACAGCAAGCAAAAGGACAGGACCATCAATTGTCCTGACAGCTGTAAGCTGCTCATTATTGAGGTGGCTACAATATCTATCAATAAACTCTTTATCAGTCATTACTACTCCAAGCTTTATTAAAAACTCATCAGAAGTAATCATACCAAACATCCCAGATAATTGCGATAATTGTCATACCGACCTCTCCTTTCTAAAACGGTTATATCATTGCAGTTAACATAAAGGTCAACAGATTTTTTGAAATCTGATATGGCTATTTTTCTAATATACACCTTGTTATCGCTATTTTTAGGTTTTCCAGTTCTTCCTCAAACTGCCTTCTGGAAACTCTCTTCTGAAAGTACTCCTGTCCTCTCAAGTACCTCTGCTACGCTATTCACAGGGATTATCTTCAGATTATTCTTAACTTCATCCGCTACATCTATAAGATCCTGCTCGTTATCTGCAGGGATAAATGCAGTTTTTACTCCGCTCCTTAAAGCCGCCATAAGCTTTTCAGGAAGCCCACCTATCGGCATAACAAGGCCTCTTAGTGACACCTCTCCCGTCATGGCGATCCTTGGATCAACGTCTCTGCCGGTAACCAGCGATGCTATCGCTGTTGTCATGGTTATGCCTGCAGAAGGGCCATCCTTAGGAACTGCACCGTCAGGCACATGGATATGAAGGTCATTTTCTTCAAAGAGCTTTGACTTATCCGGGAAAAGAGATTTCACCAGACTTACTGCTATCTTAGCGGATTCCTTCATGACATCTCCAAGCTTACCGGTGATTATGATATTTCCCCTTCCCTTTATGAGCATTGTTTCAATATAGAGTATCTCACCACCTACAGATGTCCATGCCATACCGGTAACCACACCGGCTTTCTGCTTATCCGGAACATTTTCTCTGTGAACAGGCCTCATATCAAGATCTGTACGGAGCTGGTCTTTACTTATTGTAAGTGGAGCTTCGCTTCCCTTTGAGATCATTACTGCTGCGCCGCGGCAGAGGGCATCAACTCTTTTCCTAAGTCCTCTTACGCCGGCTTCTCTTGTGTATTCCTCAATGATCGTCTCAAGAATATCATCCGAAATGTTAAGTGCATCTTCTGATATTCCCATGGACTTCATGGATTTGGGCAAAAGATGCTTTCTCGCTATCTTAAGCTTTTCATCAGGGGTATACCCTGTGAAGTTTATAACCTCCATTCTGTTAAGAAGAGGTTCCGGGATTGTATCAATTCTATTGGCAGTGCATATGAACATAACATCCGAAAGATCATATGGAACATTCATGTAATGATCGGTAAATGTGTTGTTCTGCTCAGGATCAAGTACCTCCAAAAGAGCACTGGCAGGATCTCCATTATAGGACTGAGAGAGCTTATCTATCTCATCAAGCACCATAACAGGGTTAGTTACACCGCTCTTACTGATGGCATCCATGATCCTTCCCGGCATGGCACCGATATAAGTACGTCTGTGACCTCTTATATCAGCCTCATCCCTGATACCGCCAAGACTTACGCGTACATATTCCCTGCCAAGGCTCTTTGCTATGCTCTTACCGATACTTGTCTTTCCTGTACCGGGAGCGCCGACAAACAGTAAGATCGATCCTGACTGCTCTTTCTTCAGGTTCATTACTGCTATCTGCTGAACAATACGCTTTTTTACCTTATCAAGACCATAGTGGTCATCGTTCAGGATCTGTTCCGCCTTAGCAAGATCTATGAACTCGGCATCCTGCTTTTTCCAGGAAAGTCCTGTAACAAAGTCGAGGTAATCATAGAGCATACCTGTTTCCGGGCTGTTCTTCCCTTCCTGCTTTAAACGGTCAAGGACCTTCCTTGCCTCTTTTTCTGCATCCTCATTCATTCCGGCTTCATCAATCTTCTTTTCAAACTTCTGAATATCTGTCAGATTCTCAGGATGCATCTCATCCAGCTCTTTCTGCAGGTATTCCATCTGCTTCTTGATAGCAGATTCGCGGTACATATCCTTGTATTCCTGCTCCTGAGCCGTTGCTGCATCTGTTGTAACCTTTGCAACCTCAGCAAACTCAACAACCGCCTTTTCCATCATCTCGAGACGCTTATCGGCGCTGTCCTCTGCAAGGATATTGTACTTATCTTCGTTGCTGTTCTGCATCCAGTATGAGATCGCTGCTGTAAGTTCTCCTACAGTGTTCATGTTATCGATCATCATATTAAAGAAGCCGGCGTACTGAAATCTTGAAGAGAGATCTTTTACCTCTGACTTAAGACGGGCGAGCACCTCGCTCTCCTTGGCAGGATCTACCGCTTCGCTGTCAGGTCTTTTTGAAATGCTAAGCTCGATATTGTGCCTTGCGTCAATTGAGACCTCATCAATATTTACGCGGTTATTAACCTTTACAACGATGTATCCGTCCGGGCTGATATTACTGATGACACCGGAAACACCAATCGGATAAAAATTATCCTCTGTCATATCGTTTCTTTTCTGA
>JAILMY010000149.1 GCA_024692165.1 Butyrivibrio sp.
AGAAGGCGGAACAGGCTCAGAAGGTTCTTGATCAAAAGGCAAAGGATGCAGCTCAGGAAACTGAAAATGCTGCTGCGGAAGCAGAAAAAGCAGCTAATGCGGCTCAGAAAGCTGCTGATAAAGCAGATGCTGAACGAACAATAGAAGCAGCAGAAGAAGCCGAAAAGGCAGCTAAGACCGCAAGAGAAGCAGCAGAAACAGTTAAAGAAGCAGCATCTGCTGCAGAAGAAACAGGAAAGGCTGCGAAGTCAGAGGATGCTATTAAAGCAGTAGAAGACGCAAAAGAAGCTGCAGATAAGGCAGTAGAGGCTGTAGAAGAAAAAGCTGGTAATGCGGAAGAGAAAGCTAAAGAAATTCGTAATGAAATAGCTCAGAATGCAAAGGATGCTGCGGATAAAGCAACAAAAGCTGCAGAGGATGCAGTAAGTAAAGCTCAGAATGCAATAGATAAGGCCCAGAAGCTTATAGACGCTGCAAATAACGCAGGAAAAGCAGCTGAGAATAATCCATCTGAAAAAACAATTAAGGATGCAAAGGATGCTGCCAAAGATGTACTTCCGGAACATAAGAACCTTACAGATCTGATCCCGGAGATAATAAAAGCAGCTGATGCTGCAAGTGAAGCAGCAAAGGCAACTTCTGATCCGGCAACTAAGGCTGCAGCAGAAAAAGCAGCTCAGGATGCATATGATATTGCAAAAGAGCTTGCAAGTACCGCAGCTGATGTAACAAGAGCTGCTGAATATGCAAACAGCGCTGCACAGAATGCACAGAAAAAGCTTGATATTGAAAATGCACTTAAGGAAGCTACAACTAATGCAAATAATGCAGCTGAGACTGCTTTGAGTAAAGCTGCTGAAGCAACAGATGCATCAGCAGATGTAGCAAGAACAGCGGCGATGGTGGCTAATGCAGCAGCTGATGAAGCTGACAGAAAAGCATTGGCAGCAGAAAATGCCGTTGAGGCAGCTGAAGGAATTGCAGATGAAGAAATCCTGAATAAGGCAAGAATAGCTGCAGAAGCAGCAAGAAGTGCTGCAGAAGCAGCCAGAAGCGCTGCAGAAATTGCATTAGCCAGAGCTAAAGATGCAGAGGATAAGGCAGCCGAAGAAGCAGCAAGACAGGAAGCAGAAAGACAGAAGGCAGCCGAAGAGGAAGCAGAAAGACAGAAGGCAGCCGAAGAGGCGGAAAGACAGAAGGCAGCCGAAGAGGAAGCGAAAAGACAGAAGGCAGCCGAAGAGGAAGCAGAAAGACAGAAGGCAGCCGAAGAGGAAGCGGAAAGACAGAAGGCAGCCGAAGAGGCGGCAAAACAGCAGCCGACACCAGGAGATGGCACAACTCCTAAGCCGGAAACAGAACCTCAGCCAGAACCACAGCCAGAGCCTACTCCTCAGCCAACACCGGTAGATAACACAACTCCTAAGCCGGGAGCTGACAAGATCGATGATAAGATCAATGAAGCAAGGACTCAGGCTAAAAATGCTAAAGAGACTGCAGAGCAGGCAGAGAGAAATGCTGTAGAAGCAAAGAATGATGCAAATACTCAGCTGAAAAAAGCAGAGAACGCTGCAAGTACTGTTTCAGAAAACGCTTTAATAGAGGATTTAACTAATGCGCTTAACGATGCAAAAGAAGCAGCAGTAGAAGCCGGTAAGAAAGCTAACAAGGCTAATGAAGAATATCAGAATGCAGGTTCAGCAGCGCAGACAGCAGAAGCTCTTGCTAATCAGTACAACGACGAGGAAATAAAGAACGCAGCAGCCGATGCCAAAACTGCAGCTGATAATGCTGAGAAAGCAGCAAAAGATGCTCAGGATGCAGCTAATAAAGCCGCGGGCGAAGTTAAAAAAATCAATGATAAATTGAATGAGGCCAAAGAGGCAGCAAGACGAGCACAGGAAAATAAGGCAAGACAGGAAACCGAGGAAGAAGAGACCAGAAAGAAGGCCGAAGAAAAAGCTAAAAAGAAACCCGAGGAAGAAGATGATCTAAAGAAGGCCGAAGAAGAAGCGTTAAGAGCGGCTAAAGAAGCTGAAGAGGCGGCCAGAAGGGCAGCCGAAGAAGCTGCAAGGGAAAAGGAAGCAGCTGAAAAGGCAGCTAATGCAGCACAGGAAGCAGCACAGGCTAATGAAAATGCACAAAAGGCAGCTCAGGATGCAGAGAAAGCCAATAAAGATGCTCAGGATGCAAGAGACAGAGCAAATGAAGCTGCAAAGACTGCAGCTGAGAAGGCAGAAGAAGCTAAACAGGCTGCAGATAAGGTTAATGAACTCATAGGAAAGAAAGAGTCAGAAAGTGAGAACTCTGATGAGAATAACTCTGATGAGAATAACTCTGATGAGAATAACTCTAATGAGAATAATTCTAATGAGGATAATTCTGATGCAGATAATTCTGGAGAGAACAATTCTGGAGAGAACAATTCTGGAGAGAACAATTCTAATGAGCCAAAGCCTGGACAGGTAACTGAGGAAGAAATTTCCGCAGCCGAGGAAGCAGCAGAAAAGGCAGCTAAAGCAGCGCAGGAAGCAGCTAATGCAGCTGCACAAGCAGCGACAGCAGCAGATGAGGCAGAAAAGGCAGCTAAGGCAGCAGCAGATAGAGCAGCTGCGGCAGCAGGTGAATCAGATGCAAAGAATGCTGAAGCGGAGGCAGCAAAGACTGCAGCTCAGGAAGCAAAGACAGCTTCTGAGAAAGCAGCGAAAGCAGCAGAACAGGCCAAGAAAATTGCTGAGGATGCTAAAAAGGCAGCAGAAGAAGCCAGAGCAAACAACAGCAACAGTTCTTCCGATGACGATGCAGATACTGAAGAGAACAAAGATACAGAAGAAAGCAAAGATACAGAAGAAAGCAAAGATACAAAAGAGAATAAAGATACAGCAGAAAACAAAAATACTGCAGAAAACAAAGATACACAGACGATTATTGGCGGCGACAACTCAAACGGAAGTGGCACAAACGGCACAGGTTCCAATGGTACAGGCACAAATGGTACAGGATCAAATTCAAGCACCACAGCACCTGGCACTTCAACACCTGGTACCTCAACTAGTACTACAAGGCCAAGCACTTCAACACCTGGCACTTCAACAAGTACTACTACAGTAACAATTACACCTTCATATAGTGGTACAAAGACACATACCAATACAGATACTAATGCCAATACAGATACCAATGCCAATACAAATACTTATGTACCTTCTGACAATATTGTACAAGAGTATACCGGCGAAATTGAAAACAGCCAGGTTGTTGTTATACCTGACAGCAATGCAAGCAGTAATTCCAGCTCATATAATCTTAATGCCACAAAGAAGACTACTGCGACAACAGAAAAACAGAAGAATACAAAAGCCAGGGAAATCGTATTTATCAACGGAACAGAGGTTGCTAAGAGCGGATCATTTGACTATTTTATAAAAGACATTGAAGATAGTGACGTTGCTACAGCAGACGAAACTTATACAGAGGCAAATAGGGTCACACCTACTGTTTCACAGAAGAAAGATCTGGTTCATACTATTTTCATTTTGAGCGTATTATCACTTGTTCTCACTGTTTTATTCTCAATGCTGTCACACCTTCTTTTCTTCTTCAAAAAGAAACGTGAAGACGAGGAAGAAGATGATACTGTTCAGACAGATAATGTATAATTGTTTTTGAGATAAGCAATTAGTTATGCAAAAAGAAATCCCCTTAAGAGGAATGATAAAACTCTTAAGGGGATATTTTTATTGTTAACGTATTTAATTAAAAATGCATTACACCTGAAGTTCTTCCCACTCATCGTAGAGTGCTGACAGTTTGTCCTGGATTTCGGTCTGCTCGTCGGTGAGTTTTCGCAGTTTGGCAAGATCTGTTCCAACGGATGGATCTGAGAGAGCCTGCGTTATTTCGCCATCGCGCTCTTCAAGCCTTGCTATTTCCTCCTCGCATTTTTTAAGTGCAGCTTCCATCTTGCGCTTTTTGGCCTGAGCCTCTTTTTGGGCCTTCCAGTCATCAGCTCCGGAGGCTGCTGAAGCAGTGCTGCCATCTAAAGAATTACCATCGCCTGATACAACGGCTGAATCTGTGGAAGCATCTGAATCTGAGGAAACGCCTGTGGCATACTTGTAGCTTCCACTGCCCAAGGTGGCGCTGTCAAGATTTCCTGAACTTCCAAAGAGTCTTTGCATCTGCTCATCCACATGCTCGATGTAGTAGTCGTAGTTTCCGATGTAGTTCACCATCTGACCATGGGTAAGATCCAGGATCCTTGTGGCTGTACGGTTTATAAAGTAACGATCATGGCTTACATAGAGAACTGTGCCCTCGTAGCCCGAAATCGCGGTCTCCAGAATCTCTTTTGACGTGATATCCAAGTGGTTTGTAGGCTCGTCCAGGATAAGAAAATTGGCGTCTGAGAGCATAAGCTTTGCAAGACTGACTCTGCCTTTTTCTCCGCCTGAAAGATCGCCGATTCTCTTAAATACATCATCTCCTGTAAAAAGAAATGCTGCCAGAGTATTCCTGATCTCGGTATTATTCAGGGCAGGGTAGTCATCGGAGATTTCATCGAACAGAGTCTTCTCGTCGTGAAGAACGTGGTGCTCCTGATCGTAGTATCCGATGTGAACCTTTACGCCAAAATCTATGGTGCCTCCATCCAGGGTTTCAATTCCGTTTATTATCTTAAGAAGAGTAGTCTTACCGGTTCCGTTGTCTCCGATAATAGCCACGTGCTCGCCCTTTTTGATAGAAAAGTTAAGGCCGGAAAAAAGATGCTCATTTCCAAAGGACTTGGATAATCCTTCAGCTTCAAGTACATCATTGCCGCTTTCACAGGAGGGCTTAAGACTTATCTTCATGCGATCATCGATGGTAACAGGCTTATCCAGCACCTCAATTTTATCCAGCATTTTCTCACGGCTCTCGGCGCGCTTTATGGATTTTTCCCTGTTAAAGGATTTGAGCTTGGCGATAACCTCTTCCTGGTGCTTGATCTCAGCCTGCTGCTTGATATAGGCGTTCCACTGACTTACGCGAAGCTGCTCTTTTTTTACCGCATAATCTGAGTAATTGCCGGTAAAAGAAGATATCCTGGTGTTCTCAACTTCGATGATCTTGCCTGCAATCTTATCAAGGAAATATCTGTCGTGGGATACGATCAGAACTGAGCCCTTATAATTAAGAAGATAGTTTTCAAGCCATCTGATGGAACTCATATCCAAGTGGTTGGTGGGCTCGTCCAGAATGATAAGATCGGGTTTTTGCAAAAGAAGCTTACCCAGCGCCACACGGGTTTTCTGACCACCGGAGAGGGTGCTTATCTTTTTATCCAGCTCCTCATCCAAAAAGCCAAGACCCTTGGCAATTCCTGTAACTTCGCTTTTCCAGGCATAGCCTGAGGCTCTCTGGAACTCCTCATTCATTCTGGTGTAGCGATCCATTAGCTGTTCAAGTTCAGTTCCTGTCGCATGCTTCATCTGCTCCTCGGCGTTGCGGATATTCTGCTCAAGGGCGATGACATCCTTTTTTACCTCGGCCAGTTCATCGTAGATTGTGTTCTCTGAAGTGATATTCTGATTCTGGGCAAGGTAACCCCAAGTCACATCTTTGGAGAAAGTAACCTCACCGTCATCAGCAGAGAGCTCTCCGATAATGATCTTTAAAAGAGTAGTCTTGCCTGCACCGTTGATGCCGACAATAGCAGCTTTTTCGTTATTTTCGATATGAAAAGAGCCACCGCTTAAGATGTCCTTTCCATCAAAACTCTTACATATATTATGAACATTTAAAATCATGATTTTACTCCTATTTTAATACGTCAAAACATTTTATCATGCACATACTAAAGTAGCAAACCAAATACCCATTGACCTTGTCTTTCGCTACTTATATAATAAATGCAGTGTGGAATCATACTAATGAAGGAGTCAGTTTTGAAGCGTTTATATATACCGTTAGCGTGGGAACTGCTATTTGTTATCTCTACCATTCTCATGCCCAAGCAGGCTTTTTACTTGTTCTTTGTATTTTATGCTGGGCTACTTATATATTTTTATTATTTTCACAAGCAGTTTTCATTCAGGAAATTTGTTCGTAACCTTACAAGGATCAAGATGTTCTGGGTACCCGTACTCATTACTTTCATAGGTCTTTTACTGGCGAATGATATCAAGAATAAAATAATCCAGCCGTTGTTTTACACTGCAAAGGATGGAACCATCAGCATTATCACAAAGAATGACATCTTCCCGACTATTATGTATGCGACCATGATGATCATTATGAAGCCGGTGGCTGAGGAGCTTTTCTTCAGAAAGGCGATCATTTCCTTTGGCAGTAAGAAGAGAGTGTTTGCGCTGACAATAGTGAGTCTTCTGCTTTGCGCCGTGTCCAGAGCACATGGTGTATTGGGGATAGCAGAGTGGATTCTTATGGCGATTCCTGTAACTGTAGCATATGTTGTTACCAGGAACATCTATATTTCCGTTATGGCTCACGTGGCGTTTGAGTTTTATGACAATATTTATTCCATTGTTTACGCTATCGGAAGAATCATGAACAGATGATTTTCCGATATGTAAAATAATCCAAACACATTTCAAAGGAGAGGAAAAAGTTATGTTGGAGAAGTATTTCAAACTCAAGGAGCATAACACTACTGTCAAACAGGAGGTTATTGCTGGTCTTACCACATTCCTGACCATGGCGTACATTCTTGCCGTAAACCCTAATATCCTTAGTGCTTCCGGTATGAGTGCAAACGCTGTATTTGTTGCAACCGCAATTGCATCTGCAATTGCAACCTTTATTATGGCTTTCCTTGCTAATTACCCAATCGGTCTTTCAGCAGGTCTTGGCCTTAATGCTTATTTCGCTTACACTGTTTGTCTCGGAGAACTTGCCGGAGAAGAGGATCCCTTCAGGATTGCTCTTACAGCGGTATTTGTAGAAGGTGTTTTATTCATCCTTCTCTCATTCTTCAAGTTCCGTGAACAGATCATCAACGGTATTCCACAGAATCTTAAATTTGGTATCTCAGCAGGTATCGGTCTTTTCGTTGCATTTATCGGTATGCAGAATGCAAGGATCATTGTTGCCAACGATGCTACAATAGTAGGACTCGGCAGCTTCTCAGATCTTGATATGGTACTTGCTTTAGTAGGACTTATCATCATCGCTGCACTTATTTACTTCAAGGTTACAGGTGGCGTTCTTATCGGTATTCTTGTTACATGGGCAATAGGAATCATCCTTCAGCTTGCAGGTGTTTATGTTCCTGCTGAGGGAACAAGTCTTCTTCCTGATTTCTCAAGAGGACTTCAGCTTGGTGCCGTTGCACAGACAGCTTTCAAGCTCAACTTTGGATGGGCAGCTTCACACATCATTCAGTTTATTGCTATTACTTTCAGCTTCCTCTATGTTGACCTTTTCGATACAGTAGGAACAGTAGTAGGTGTAGCTGACAAGGCAGGTCTTCTTGATAAAGACGGCAATCTTCCAAGAGTTGATAAGGTATTTTTATCAGACGCTGTTGGTACAACAGCAGGAGCTCTTCTCGGAACATCAACCATCACAAGCTTTGTTGAGTCAAGCGCAGGTGTAGCAGCAGGCGGTAGAACAGGTCTTACAGCAGCTACTACAGGTCTTATGTTCCTTGTATCTCTGGTACTTAGCCCTATTTTCCTTGCTATTCCTTCATTCGCAACAGCTCCGGCTCTTATCTATGTTGGAATGCTCATGGTATTCTCAATCACAAAGGTTAAGTTTGACGATGGCGATATCGCTGATTCAATCGGTGCTTACCTTGCACTTGTTATGATGCCTCTTGCATATTCAATTGCTACAGGTATCATGTTCGCAATTCTTGGTTGGGTTATTATCAAGACTATCGAGGGTAAGGCAAAAGAGATCAGCCCTGTTATGTGGGTTGTATTTGTTCTGTTCCTTCTGAGAATCGTAGCTCTTGTAACGAACTTCCAGTAAATTTTTCAGATCCGGAAATAATATTTCGCGGAAAAAGGAAAATATGACAAAAACCATGCCAATATGCTGCTAAAAATCAGCGTATTGGCATGTTTATTTACTGAGAAAGTGATTTATTACGTTGGCACTAGTTGATATACTATCTACATAACATAAATTGTTTTACATATGAAAAGGAGGAGTGGGTAAATGTTTAATAAGGGACCCCGAATGCAGAAGCCTCATGGATACGTTGAGTTTCCTGCAAAAAAGAACCCTAAGATCTTTATAATTATCGCTGTTATCGTGGTCGCTCTTGTTTGTGCAGGCGAGAGCTTTTACTCGGTAAAGGAGCAGGAACAGGCAATTCTTACCATGTTCGGTAAAGTGCTCAGAGTCGATACAGCGGGCTTGTATTTCAAGGTGCCGTTTATTCAGGATGTTCATACCATCGATATGACAACCCATGGTATCGGAATCGGATACACAATCCAGAACGGCCAGAATATCACGGTTGATGATGAGGGTGTTATGATCACATCAGACTTCAACTTTGTTGATATTGATTTTTACCTTGAATATAAGGTAAGTGATCCGGTAGCTGCTTACTACAACTCAGAATCACCGGAGCTTATCATGAAGAATATGGCCCTTGCCAGCATCAGAAATACAGTTGTAAATTACACTGTTGATGATGTTATCACTACAGCCAAGGGACAGATCCAGTCTGAGGTAAAGGAAACACTTCAGAAGGAACTGTCAGACAAGAACATTGGTCTTATGGTTGTTAACCTTTCTGTTCAGGATGCAGAGCCACCGACACAGGAAATCGTTCAGGCTTTCAAGTCAGTTGAGACTGCTAAGCAGGGAAAAGATACAGCTATAAACAATGCCAAGAAGTATCAGAGTGAAGAACTTCCTAAGGCTGAGGCCGATGCAGATAAGATCGTTCAGGATGCAGAGGCTGCTAAGCAGGCAAGAATTGCAGAGGCTGAAGGACAGGTTGCAAGATTTAATGAGATGTATGAGCAGTACAAGCTGCAGCCATACATTACCAAGGAGAGACTTTTCTACGAGACAATGGAAGATGTACTTCCTGATCTGAAGGTGATCATTACAGATGGTAACACTCAGCAGATGCTTCCACTGGACAGTTTTAACAGCGTAGGAGGTGCAGAATAATATGGAAAAGAAAAAAAGACCGGCATTAGCCGTAATCATAGGTGTTTTACTCATAGCGATAATCTGGCTTTTAGGATCAGCTACATATGTGGTTCACCAGAATGAGTTCGTAGCAGTAAGACGTTTTGGAAGAATTGTATCAATTGTTGACGAACCGGGACTTCATTTTAAGACTCCTTTTATCGAGGATACTCAGTCCATAAGCTGCAAAATCGTTCTTTACGATATTCCTGCTTCTGACGTCATCACTAAGGACAAAAAGTCCATGATCACAGATACATACGTACTTTGGAAGGTAACAGATCCTATCAAGTATGTACAGACTCTTAACGCACTTAGCGCAAGAGCTGACGAGAGAATTGAAGCTTCTGTTTACAACGCAACCAAGAATGCTATTTCATCCATGACACAGGATGAGGTCATCGAGGCAAGAGGTGAGTATCTTACAAACCTCATCACAGATGAAGCTAATGATGACATGCAGGGTTACGGCATTGTCATTGTACAGGCCCAGATCAAGGCCCTTGACCTTCCTGATGACAACAAGAACGCTGTCTATGAGCGTATGATCTCAGAGCGTAACAACATAGCTGCTTCTTATACAGCTCAGGGTGATGCTGAAGCTCAGAAGATCCACAATGAGACTGACAAGCAGGTAGCTATCATCAAGGCTCAGGCTGAAAAGAGTGCTGCTGTTCTGGAGGCAGAAGGTGAAGCTGCTTATATGGAGACTCTCTCAAAGGCTTATGATACAGAGGATAAGGCTGCTTTCTACAGCTACATCCGTGGCCTTGATACTCTTAAGAGTTCTCTTCGCGGCAAAGAAAAGACCATCATTCTTGACAAGGATTCCGAGCTGGCTCGAATTCTTTATGGAAATTTTAACTAATTCTTATACATTTTTTTATTCGAGATTAGAATAGAAATGCCCGCAAATGGCTTGAAAAGGCTGTTTGCGGGCTTACTATTTTTATGTTGATTTTTATAAAATTATGGTGTATTTTACTTGTAGATATTTATATAATTTATGTTCTTAAACAGACGCAAATTTTTTGTTGCAATCGTTTATTATTCCCAATGCTAAAACATAAAGCTAAATGAATAACATAAATTCTTTTAATGCAATTAAAGTGTCTTTTATTGACGCAGAAAAGGAGAAGATTTGAGAGAGAAATACGAAACCCTAAAACTGAATGACCTCAGAGAAATTGCCAAGTCTCGTGGAATTAAAAGTGTAGCCGGCCTCAAGAAGTCAGAAATCATTGATCTTATGTGCCAGATGGATGAGCAGGATGCAAAAGAGAAAGAGAAGGCAAGTAAGGCACCTGAGACAAAGGCCGAGGGGTCAGATAATAAGCCAGCAACCAGCAGTGCTCGTCGCAAGAAGAACATTGTTGTCATGAATAATAATAAGTCAGAGGATAGAACTGAGGACAGACCCAGGAATGAGGACAAGCCAAGAACTGAGGACAGACCCAGAAATGAGAGAAACTCAGAGGCTCCTGCCAGAGAAGAAGCGCCGGAAGAAGTGGCTGACGGCGATGAGGCAGATGGCATCCTTGAAGTTATGCAAGATGGATACGGCTTTATCAGATGCGAGAATTACCTCCCGGGTGAAAACGACGTATATGTTGCACCGAGCCTTATCAGAAAGTTTAACCTTAAGACAGGCGATATCCTGAAGGGAAGATGCAGAGCCAAGAAGGAAACAGATAAATTTGCAGCTCTTCTTCGCCTGGATTCTGTGAATAGTTATAAGCCCGAAGTTGCCATGGGAAGATGGAACTTTGAGAATATGACACCTATTTTCCCTAATTCAAGAATCAAGCTTGAACAGCCCGGAAGCAGCCTTGCCATGAGAATCATGGATCTTATCAGCCCTATCGGTAAGGGACAGAGAGGAATGATCGTATCTCCTCCTAAGGCAGGTAAGACAACACTTCTTAAAGACGTTGCCAAATCAATTTTAAAGAGTGATTCAAATATCCATCTCATAATCCTCCTTATCGATGAGAGACCTGAGGAGGTTACAGATATCAAGGAATCTATCGAGGGACCAAATGCTGAGGTTATCTATTCAACCTTCGATGAGCTTCCTGAGCACCACAAGAGAGTAGCTGAGATGGTTATGGAACGTGCTAAGAGACTTGTTGAGCACGGCAAGGATGTGGCTATCCTTCTTGATTCCATCACCAGACTTACCCGTGCTTACAACATCGTTGTTCCTCCTTCAGGAAGAACACTTTCAGGTGGTCTTGATCCTGCAGCTCTTCATATGCCCAAGAAGTTCTTTGGCGCAGCCAGAAACATGAGAGAGGGCGGATCCCTGACAATACTTGCAACTGCTCTTATTGAAACAGGTTCAAAGATGGACGATGTTATCTACGAGGAATTTAAGGGAACAGGTAACATGGAAATGGTTCTCGACAGAAAGCTTCAGGAAAAGAGAATCTTCCCTGCTATCAATATTCCTAAGTCCAGCACCAGAAGAGAGGATCTTCTTCTTTCTCCTGAGGAACTTGTAGCAATTAACGGTCTGAGGAAAGGCTTCAACGGCATGAAGGCAGATGAGGCCGTTGATCAGTGCATTAACCTCTTTTCCAAGACTCGCAACAACAACGAGTTCGTTCGCATGGTTGAGAAACAGATTAGATACTAAATATAGATTACAAATAAACTATAAAATGAACTCCGCTTTTTCCGCTTGATTACTGGGAAAATGCGGAGTTTTTTTATGCTTTTTGACGGCTTTTCGGTAGTCAAAAACCACTAGATATTGTATAATGTTGGAAGTTGATTTTTGGGAGGTAATGACTATGCCTATAATGTCAGTAATCAAAAATACTTCTATCGGCAATACGCTGTGTGCAAAGGTTCCCTACGAGGACTTTAATATTGGTTCACAGCTGATCGTTGCGGAATACGAAGAAGCGCTGTTCATGAAAGACGGCGTTATTGAGGAGGTTTTTGGACCGGGTAAATATACTCTTACAACTGAGAACTATCCTTTTTTAACAAAGTTTGTATCAACTCTGGTATCAGGCGGTACAAGTGCTTACAGTTGTAAGGTTTATTATATTAACAAATCTCATCACCTTGAGCTTAAGTGGGGTACAGGAACTCCTATAAGAGTTATTGATCCTGTATGGGGCATCGAGGTTCATGTACAGGCAAGAGGCGCTTATTCAGTAAATGTTAAGGACGGAAAGAAATTCTTCCTTAAGTTCGTAGGTGCAAATGCCAATGCTGTTGAGCAGGATATCATCAAGAATTTCAGATCTGCGTTCATTCAGCACATCACTGATGGACTGGCAGAGTACCTTGTTTCCAAACAGGATGAGGTTCTTGTAACTTGCAACAAGAAGAAGCAGTTGGCTGATGATATGCTTCCTGTTCTTAACAATATTCTCGATGAATACGGAATGGAGCTTATCAATTTCTATATTGAGAGTATTGAGGTTCCTGAGGATGATCCTTGCATGACAAGAATCAGAGAGCTCAGAATCCAGCGTCAGGAGAAGATGTTCGAGCGTGAACAGCTGGGCGCTGATGAGAGACTTAGATATAATCTGAGACGTGAATCATCAGAGGCAGACCGCTATGTATCCGGTCAGATGGCACAGGCTGATTACGAGCGTATGACTATCCGCGATCAGGACGGCAACAACGGATGGGCAAGACAAGAGTATGCCGATACGATCAAGATGGCTGCAGGCAACAACGGCACAGGCGGAGCCTTTGTCGGAGCAGGTATGGGTCTTGCCATGGGTAATGCTTTAGGCAACATGGTAGGCGCTATGATGAATGGCGGCGAAGGCGGCGGACCTCTTGGAACAGGTATGGCTGCAGGCGCAGGAGCAGCTTCTGCCAAGCAGATATGTCCTAAATGTAACGGTGTTGTTCCTGCCGGTGCTAAGTTCTGCGTTAACTGTGGGAGCCCAATGGAGCAGAAGAAGGAAGTATGTGCAGCCTGTGGAGCTGAGCTTATTCCCGGAATGAAGTTCTGCGGACAGTGCGGAGCACCGGTGGCGGCTGTAAGAACCTGTAAGGTTTGCGGTGCTGAGCTTGCACCCGGACAGGCTTTCTGCGGATCCTGCGGCACCAGGTACGAGGACTGATTTATATTATGATCTAAATTAAATATGTGAAGGAGTAAGGAGATAAGGTATGAATAGAACCGTTATGAAGAGTATAGTGGCGGCTATACTGATTGTTGTGGCGAATATTGGACTTTTCCTCTTTGGGGATTCATTCAATAGTGCATTTTGGATCAGCTATGTATTTATGATGCTGGCAGCGATTGTTGCATCATATGTTTTGATTTTCCATATCAATGGAAAACCATATCTGCAGGTTTATGAGACATCTGCAATAACAGTATTTTATCTGGTAATTGCTTTTATCGCAGGAATTATCTGCAAGAACTTTTTATTCCTGTGGCCTGCCAGGGTATTCTTTATTCAGCTTTGTATTGCAGCTTTGTATGCAATAGCATTTCTTTTCGTAGGAATTCATGGCTCACATGTATCTGAACAGCAGCAGGTCAGATCCACTGACCTTATGAACTTCAGATATATTCTTGATCTCATGAAGGAAGCTACTTCCAGGATGGAGTATTCCAATCCACAGAGAAAGATGGTAATACATGCTTATGATTCTCTTGCAAGTGGACAGGTTACAAGCAATGAAGTAGTATTTGATGTAGAGAAGGGTATCCTTGAGTCTGTAGAGGCTTTGAAGGGAGCTATTACAAGTAACGACAGTGCAAAGGTTGATGAGCTCTGTAAGAAGATTGAAGAGCTGGCCGATGAGAGAAAGAGAAAGCTGAGTCTTAAGAGACCTTTCTAAATATATGATACAAGCTAAACAAAGGGGATTAGAGAAATGAATAATATCGACACAAGCAAATGGTATTTTTCCACATGGTTTATTATTATAATGTTTGTTATTTTCTGGCCTGCCGGAATTGCACTTCTGATTCTTAAGAATTCCAAGAACAAGAATGCAATGTTCATCGGCACAACAGATAAGAGAAAATACATGCTGGGCGGCGCAGCACTTGTAATCATCGGTCTTTCATCAATCGGAGATCATGCCTTTTGGGGACTTGCCATGATCGTGGGTGGTGCAGCAATGCTTTACTATTCCAAGACACTTGTTGACAAGGCTGAGCGAAACCGTAAGTACATTGATCTTATTGTTAACCAGCACGAGGGCAGTATCGATAACATCGCAGGTGTTTGCAACATTGCCTATGACAAGTGCATCAAGGAACTTAAATATCTCCAGACTGTAGGTGTTCTTTCAAACATAACTATCGATGAGGCAGGCAGAATGGTTAATCTTATCCAGGCACAGCCTGTTGTTGAGAGAAACCAGTCTATTCTTTCACCATTTGCTACTCCGGCGGAGGAGGTTACCTGTACATGCCCCGGATGTGGTGCTAGGGTAGCAGTTATTAAGGGAACATCAGTAACCTGTGAGTACTGCGATTCACCGATCACAGCTAACTGATAAATAAATTTTAAGAGTGGAGGAGAATGTAATGAATAAGAAGTTTGGAATCAAAGAAGTTGTTGCAATGGGTATTGGAACCGCATTATTTGTAGTTCTTACAAACGTGCAGATTCCCCTGGTGATTGTTCCTAACACAGCTCTTCAGCCACGTATGGCAGTTTTAGCTTTCTTTTCAGCTATCTTTGGACCTATCGTAGGCGGTGTTGTTGGATTTTTAGGACATGCTCTCGGAGATGCTCTTTTCTATGGCTCAGTCTGGTGGAGCTGGGTATTTCCTGAGGCTGTTGTAGGTGTTGCTATCGGTTTATTTGTAAAGAAGTACGGTGTTGAAGAGGGTAAGTTTGCTGATGCAAAGACCATTATATTCTTCAATGTGGTTCAGGTTGTAGCAAATGCTGTTGCCTGGATCGTTGTTGCTCCTGTTCTTGATATTCTTGTATATCAGGAGCCTGCAAACAAAGTATTTATTCAGGGCGCTTTTGCGTTCCTTGGCGATATCATTATCATTGGTATCCTGGGTTCACTTCTCCTTGCGGCTTATTCCAGAATTGCCGGAAAGAGTTCAAACCTGAAGGTGGAGGACTAATATCTTGGGAAGTAATGAGCCTATCATCGAGTTTTCGGATGTGACCTTTAAGTACAGGGCTCAACAGGAACCAACCTTAAAGAATATCAATCTGAAGATATATCCCGGTGAGAAGATTTTAATAGCCGGTCAGTCCGGTTCAGGTAAATCAACATTGGCACATTGCCTTAATGCTCTTATCCCCTGTTCTTTTACGGGGGATATGAGCGGAACACTCCGAGTTTGTGGTGAAGAACCATCAAAGCTCGGAGTTTTTGGCATGTCCAGAAAAGTTGGAACAGTGCTTCAGGACACCAACGGACAGTTTATTGCCCTTACGGTTGCTGAAGACATTGCTTTTGCCCTGGAAAATGACATGGTTCCCAAGGATGAGATGTATCATAAGGTCGAAGATGTGGCTAAAAAGCTGGAACTTGTGGACTTTCTTGAAAATGCTCCGGGAGAGTTGTCAGGAGGACAGAAACAGAGAGTGTCCCTTGGCGGCGTTATGGCCTGCGACGTTAAGGTGCTTCTATTTGACGAGCCCTTAGCCAATCTTGATCCTGCCACAGGAAAACGAACAATCGCCCTTATTGACGAGATCATGAAGAATGAGGATATGACTGTGGTCATTATCGAGCATCGTCTGGAGGACGTACTGTATAGGGATGTGGACAGGGTTATTCTCATGGAAAGCGGCAGGATAATAGCTGATATGCATCCTGATGAGCTTTTGTGCTCGGACCTTCTTACCAGAAACGGCATAAGAGAGCCTCTTTACATTACGGCATTAAAGCATGCAGGGGCTGATATTACTCCGGATTCTCATCCTCAGCACATTGAAACCATGGACATTGAGTCCTACAAGGACACTGTGATCAGATGGTTTAAGGATACCAGGGAAAAAGAGACAGCTCTTTCGACAGAGACTCTTTTATCCGTAAAGAATCTGAAATTCAGCTACGATGAAAAAAGAACTATCATTGACGATGTGTCTTTTGACATAAAAAAAGGTGAGATGGTGGCACTGGTTGGTAAAAACGGCGCCGGCAAATCCACGTTGGCATCCCTTATCTGCGGCTTTTATAAGCCTACATCCGGAACCATTATGCTGGATGGAAAGGACATAGGACCTTTGTCCATAAAGGAGAGGGGCGACAAGATTGGCTTTGTAATGCAGAGTCCAAATCAGATGATAAGTAAGCCCATGATATATGATGAAGTGGCCCTTGGACTTCAGGTCAGGGGTGTTCCGGAGGAGGAGATAAAGCAGAGGGTATATGAAATCCTTAAGATATGCGGCCTTTACCCATTCAGGAACTGGCCGGTTTCAGCTCTTTCCTTTGGACAGAAAAAGAGGGTTTCCATTGCTTCGATACTGGTGCTCAATCCGGAACTGATAATTCTTGACGAGCCTACAGCAGGCCAGGATTATCAGCACTATACAGAAATCATGGAGTTCCTTCTTGAAATCAGAAAGAAGCTCCCGATAACTATACTCATGATTACCCATGATATGCATCTTATGCTGGAATATACCGACAGAACGCTGGTGCTTACAGATGGCAAACTCCTGATGGATGCAGGACCCTGGGATGTGCTGACAAGGGATGAGGTGTGCGAGAAGGCATATCTTAAAAGAACTTCGCTCTATGACCTGGCAGTAAAATGCGGCATAGAAAATCCGGATAAGTTTGTGGCAAGATTTATCGAGGATGAGAGAAGCACAAGGAAAGGAGGAGTCTTATGAGTAAGATGATCTCCTATGAGAAAAAGAATACTCCAATTCATAAGCTGAGCGGCTTTACGAAGCTGGTATTCTTCCTTTTGTGGTGCTTTTGCAGCGCTCTTACATTTGACACCAGGATACTGCTGGTGATGGTGGTTTTGGGGGCCATAATCTATATTGTGTCCGGGATAAAGTGGAAACAGGTCAGCGGCGTATTTCTGGCTGTCATGTTTTTTATGGTGATAAACCTGACCTGTATTTTCTTTTTTGCTCCATATCAGGGATGCCAGATATACGGCACCAGGAATGAAATATGCCATTTGTTTGGAGGCTATACCCTCACCAGGGAACAGCTCTTTTACGAGTTTAATGTGTTCATCAAGTATTTCACGGTAATTCCTTCTGTGTTCATTTTCCTTGTGACCACTGACCCCAGCGAACTGGCCGCATCCATGAACGGAGTGAGAATACCCTATACTGTTTCCTATGCTGTGGAGATTGCCCTCAGGTATATTCCTGATATTCAGGATGAGTTTCACAGGATCAGGAATGCTCAGGAAGCCAGAGGAATTGAGATGAGTTCCAAGGGAAAACTCATGGACAGGATTAAGAATACATCAGCAATAATCTTTCCTTTGCTGTTTTCAACAATGGAGAGAATCGATGTTGTCAGCAATGCCATGGAACTAAGGGGCTTTGGTAAACATGGCAGGCGCACCTGGTACAGGAAGAAGGATCTGACGGCAGGGGACATAGCAGTGCTTGCGTTTATTATTATTTTCTTTGTGGCAAGTATGATCATTACCTTCCATGATGGAAACAGGTTCTATAACCCATTTATTTAAATAATATAAAAATCCCCTCATCACTTCGATGAGGGGAGATGTTTATAGATCAGAATCATTCAGATCCAGAAGGTTCTCGATGGCTTTTGACTGCTCCAGCATACGCTGGTCTCTTTTTTGCTCTCGCAGGGACTTTTCTCTTGATACGTGCTCTAGGATAGCAGGATCCAAAGGATTGACCTCGGAGATGGTTTTACCGGGCTTCTTTTCTTGAATAAGCTGCCGGGCAATATCCTCGTTGACTTCCATAACCTGCTGTTTCTCGGAGATTTCGGGATTGAGGTTGGTTGCCGGAACGTCGTCCAGGTGAGTGTATTTATCGTTGCGCTTGATGGTAACAAGAGAGACGAAGTCCACATTCATATTGGCAATGCTGCAGCCAACAGCCGGCATATCCTTTACCTTGAAGTTTCTGACAGCGATAGTTTCAATTTCGTAGTTGTGGAGAGTGGCTCCGTATCTGAACTGGATATCCAGCCTGTCACCGGGTTTAACCTTGGTTTCATTGTCCAGGATTATTGAGAGGCCTCGGAGGGATATATCGTGAATAATGCAGTTTTTAAGGGCATTGGAATTTCCATTGATGGAGAAAACACCAAGCTTTTCAATGTAGAATCTCTCAGCCTTTCTTGAGTTCTCGGGTTCAAGCTCAGATGAACATCGGATGAGGTGGAAATTGCCATATCTGGTTTTTACAGGGGTAATGGAGGTGGACATGAACTTGTATACGCGACCGTCTCTTTTGTTTCTGATCTGCACGTTGGAAGGCTCTAAGAATTGCATATACTTACCGAAGTATTCCATGGGCTTGACTAAGAGACCTGCAGCCACACCAAATATGGCCTCGGTTAAGAGAACAATATTATGACCGCCGATTGAGGCATAGATTTTTACCTCAGAGCCGTTTGCAATATCGCGTATTACCATATTATCCCCCATAGTTAAAGGTCAAGAATACGATAACGATAGTACTTTGACGCTTTCCTAAGTAATATGATATTATTTCTGTGGCTATTTATCAAGCATTGACGTTTCTGGTTATATGTAAAAACACATAATTATGCGAGTGGAGAAAAAATGATAAAGGAAAATCTGGAAGTAGTTGAGAAGAATATTCAAAATGCCTGCAAAAGGGCAGGGAGAGAGCGAAGTGAAGTAACACTTATAGCTGTCAGTAAGACAAAGCCAGTCAGCGATATCAGAGAGGCTATGGCGTGCGGAATAACTGTATTTGGCGAGAACAAGGTTCAGGAGATCAGGGATAAGACCGCTGAGATAAAGGAGCCTTTGTCATGGCATATGATCGGACATCTTCAGGCTAATAAGGTTAAGTATCTTCCCGGAGTTGCCTGTATGATCCACTCAGTAGATAATCTAAGGCTTGCTCAGGAGATCGAGAAGCAGGCAGCAAAGCACAATCTTACCATGGACGTTCTTATCGAAGTAAATATGGCTCACGAAGACACTAAATTCGGCCTTTCTCCTGAGGAAGCCATTCCCTTTGCCAAGGAAATCAGCACTTTGGAGCACCTTAATATCAGAGGCCTTATGACAATAGCACCCTTCACTGATGATCCTGAGAGTAATAGGGTGTACTTTAAGGGACTTCGCCAGCTTAAGGATGAAATAAATGCTCTTAGTATTCCGAGGGTTAAAATGGATACACTGTCCATGGGAATGACCGGCGACTATCAGGTGGCAATAGAGGAAGGAGCCACATTTGTAAGAGTTGGGACCGGGATTTTTGGCGAACGTGATTACGCAAATATTAAATAAATATAAACGAATTTACACTCATTCTGCTGAATAGTATAATTATCATATGATTAAAACAATGCCATTATCTAAAAATTTAACCATAGATCAGATCAATCACCTGATCGATACAGGGCACGCTTTTGTGACGCCCTTTGGTCTTAACAGGACATGTTATATTGTTGTTAATCATAAGCCATTTATGGTTATTGCAACGGATATATCAATTAGAGGGGTTCAGCTAAGCGGAGCCTGGTATACCTGGGAAGACCTGGAAGCCATGGGCGGTGTGTACGAATCAGAGTTTGAGGCACTAAAAGCAATTTCGGGCGGAGCATAAGCGGAGAGTGTAGGAACTTTCCGCTTTTTTATTTATAAAGAAAGTATAAACAATGAGAAAACTGCAACAATTCAAGATATTTTCATGATAAAATATTTCTTGCGCACTTGTATTTGGGAGGTTTATCGTTGAACTACGTCTTGTACTATGTAGAGGCATATGCTGCCAGTATATTTCTTTTGGGGATTTTTCTTTTTAAAATTCAACATGGTGTAAATAAGCAGATATCTCAGGTGTATTTAGGCAACTTGGTCTTTGACCTAATGCTTTATTTCGTTGCGGAGATTTTTTGGGCACTGGTTGATGGTGGGACATTGGGTGAATCCAAGTCGCTTTTGTATTTGTCCAATATTTTTACCTATGTGCTTATCTCTGTGGCTGCATACCAGTGGTTTTTGCTTTCTGAGGCGATTCAGGGCGATAAGGTTGTGGAGTCGGATCCCTTTAAACTTATTCTTAGTATTCCTGTATGGATTTCAACTATACTATGCGTAAGTGCATACAGAACAGGACTGGTTTACTATGTGGATGACAATGGCAAGCTTGTAAACGGCAAGTTCTATATTCTTTTGATCATTGTTCCCTTTGGCTACATGCTTGCATCATCGGCAAAGGCCTTCGGACGAGCTTTCGCCAAGGACAAATACGCTGACAGAAACACCTATTTCATGATAGGATTTTTCCCGATTGCGCCCATAATTCTGGGAGTGCTTCAGGCAGTTTACTGGAGAATACCGCTTCTTTGCTACGGCGCATTGGCGGCTGTAATTTATATTTATATTTCTCTTCAGGACAACCTGATATCTCTTGATCCGCTTACACAGATCAATAACAGGAATCAGATGTACAAGTACCTGGCAGCTAAGATGAGAAATGAAGAGCCTGGCCTGTCACTGTTTCTTTTGATAGTTGATGTGGATAAGTTCAAGAATATCAATGATGCTTACGGGCATTCTGAAGGAGACAGGGCGCTGGTAAGAATAGCCGGTGCCATAAAGAAGGCTTGCCAGGGACCAAGGAGCAGATTCTTCGTATCAAGGTATGGCGGAGATGAATTTGTAGTTGTGGCAGAGATGGCCTACAGAGCAGAAGCTACATGGCTTGCGGATCAGATAAAGAGTAATGTGAGAAAAATAGCATCTGAGGATAATCAGAGATACTCCTTGTCGGTCAGCGTTGGAATTGCGCAGTATGATTACTCGCAGCCAATATCAATGCAGGCATTCATTGCAAGAGCCGATTCGGATCTATATAAACAGAAAAAACTTGGGGCTGGTTGATTCCGGCCTCCTTTTATTTTTGAGACGAAAGAGTATTTCTGACGAACTCAAAACAGCGTGGATATGAAGTTTATTATAAGTCCTGCCAGGACAAAAGCCGCCAATATGGAGATTGCATAGATAAATTTCATGCGAGCCATAGGAAACTCCTTTGTATGTTCGGGTCATTAAGTATATAATTATTTTATACTATTTGGTAATACTTTTCATTTTTTAAATCAATTTCAAAGTATATTTGTATTTACTTGAGGAGGGGTTATGCAGATATATGTAGCTGGTAATGTTTTAAGAAGTGGAGATGGGACTGTAAAGCATCCATTTAAGACTATTCAGGAAGCAGCAGACATTGCTGTTGCCGGAGACGTAGTATTTGTGGGGCCGGGAGTCTATAGAGAATGGGTAAGACCGAATAATGGTGGATGTCCTGATAAAAGAATATCCTATATCAGCACTGCCAGGGGAGAAGCTGTCATCACCGGAGCTGAAGAGCTAAAGGGCTTTGAGAGTTTTGAGAATGTCTGGCGCATAAGGATACCCAACAGCTTTTTTGGAAGCTTTAACCCTTTTGTGGAGGTGGTTCACGGAGACTGGTATACCAGCACTGATGATGCGCCGCATTTGGGAGAGATATATCTTAACGGCAAGTCTATGTATGAGGTATTTGACATGAACAGCCTCATGCATCCAAATAGGGACAACAGGTCCTGGGATCCGGATTTTTCAATTTATACCTGGTATACGGTTCAGGAAAATGATGACACTGTTATTTACTGTAATTTCCAGGACAAGAACCCTGAGTTTGAGAATGTGGAACTCTCTGTAAGAAAGGCATGTTTCATGCCGGATAAAGATGGCGTTTCATATATCACTGTATCAGGCTTTGCAATCCGCCAGGCTGCCACACAGTGGGCGCCACCTACTGCTTATCAGGAGGGAATGATAGGCCCCCACTGGTCCAAGGGCTGGATAATAGAGGACTGCGAGATTTCTGAGGCTAAGTGCAGCGGTATTTCCCTTGGAAAGTATCATCAAAGAGGCAATAACAACAAGTGGACAACCACCTGGGTGAAGGATGGAACACAGACCCAGAGAGACGCCGTATGTCAGGCTGTAAACGAGGGATGGGATAAAGAGACCATCGGAAGTCATATCATAAGACGCTGTGATATTCACAACTGTGGACAGACCGGAATCGTTGGACACATGGGCGGCGCCTTTTCTCTGATAGAGGACAACCACATCCATAACATCAATAACAAGCACAACCTGGCCGGCGCGGAGATAGGCGGCATCAAGCTTCACGCGGCAATAGATACCATCATAAGACGCAATCATATTGATCATTGTACAAGGGGCATCTGGCTTGACTGGGAAGCTCAGGGCACAAGGGTGTCACAGAACTTCCTTCACGACAATGTACCACCTAAGGGAACGGTCATAGATAATGGCCTGTCTCTTGGCGAGGATATTTTCGTTGAGGTATCTCACGGACCTACAATCATTGATCACAACCTGCTTTTATCAGATATTGCATGCAGGCTCAGTACTCAGGGAATAGCCCTGATACATAACCTTATCGCAGGCTCTTTTACCTATGTGGGAAGGGGCACTGATAACGGCGGCAAGAAACTGGCGACGGACAGATATACACCATATCATGTGCCACACTCCACGAAGATAGCAGGCTTTATGACTATCCTTCACGGAGATGCCAGGATTTACAACAACATTTTTGTTCAGAAGACTGTAAGGCAGGATCTTCTGGACTATTGTGTCTCAAGGAACGCAGACACAGTGGACCGCAATAATTTCATCTGCGGCAGTATGCCTTACAACAATTTCCCAAGTGTTTCCGAGTACTTTGGGCGCTTTGGAAAGAATGCGGTAAAAGAGCTTGGATCAAAGGATCTTTACTACGAGCATCTTCCTGTTACCCTTAGCGGCAACGCATATTTTAACGGGGCAAGGCCCTGTGACGGCGAAGTATGTCATGTGGACAAGGATCACAAGATAAGCTTTTACATTGATGAGAATGATGGAAGATATACCCTTCATACAAATCTCTATGAGTATCTTCCAAGAAACATAGCCATGCCTGTAAACACCAGAATTCTGGGAGTGGCCTTTGAGCCGGAGCAGAGATTTGAAAATCCTGACGGTTCGGAGATCATGTTTGATCAGGACTACTTTGGCAGGAAAAAGGGAATCAATCCGGTGGCAGGTCCCTTCGAGGAGTGCGGCACCGACAGATTTACTGTACAGACTCCGGGCTTTGGATCCTACAGAATCGTTTATGAGAAAAATGAGCGGATACCGGACAAGAGCATTTCCCGGGAAAAGGAAGAAAATGAAGAGCATGATCAGGACCAGAATCAAGATCAGGATCAGACTCTTAATCAGGAAGAAGTAGTTGAAGAGATCCTGGATGAGATAAAGAATCCTGAAACTGAGCATGATCTGCGTTTTGACCCCAATTTCACCATAGAAGAGGATGACTTTGAGATTGAGGACAGGGTAAGCGAGATTAATTCAAATATTCTTCTTACGGGCTGCGACGTGGTTGATATCAAGTTCCCCTTTGAGGGTGAGCTTTTCCAGGTAAGTGACATGTTCGTAAAGGGCAATGAAGTATGGCTCTATGATAACGTAAACGTAAGACTTGTGGAGCTTGACCTTGAATATGGAATCTACCGGAATCTCAAGAAGTGGTCTGTAGGAGCGTTGCAGTCACTGGATGTTTCAGATGACCCCAACGTGGCCGGAATGGTCAGAACCGCCGGAACTCTTCTGTGCATTCTTTCAAAGAGCATAACCCATGATGCCAAGGACACCTGTGACACAATACAGGCCAAGGCCAATGAAGGCATTGAGCCCAAGGGTATCAAGATGAGGTTTACACCTAAGTATTTAAAGTTTATCCGTAACAAGAAATTCATTTCCCTGGAGGATGTTATCTACCGCATGAGCAGGGGCAGTATGGATGTGGTCACGGAGAGACTTGAACATTTATAGAATTAACTGATGATAAGGATAAGGCCTGATGGACAGACAAACCAATTGGTATAGGCTTGATAATGCAGCGAAGATTGTTCCTTCCACTGCGAAGGGAGCTAATACCAGAGTATTCAGAATCACATGCCAGCTAAAAGAAGAGGTTGAGGAAGAGATTCTTCAGCAGGCTCTTGATGACATTATTGATGAATACCCTATCTTTAACTGCGTTTTACGAAGAGGCATTTTCTGGTACTACTTAGAGGACAGCAATATACACCAGACTGTTCAGGAGGACAGTATTCCGGCCTGTTCACCTCTTTATATTCCGGGACGAAAGAATCTTCTATACAGAGTAAACTATTACAACAACCGCATAAATCTTGAGATGTTCCATGTGCTGGCGGACGGCACCGGAGCCTTTATGTTCTTTAAAAATCTTGTGACCAGATACCTGGTTATAAAGCATGGGATAGAGGCAGATATCAAGCCTATTGATGAGTTCTCCGTGGAAGAGAAAAATGTGGATGCCTTTACTGACTTTTACAGTAAGCAAAAGGGTCTTAAGCAGCTAAAGGAGATGTCATCAGTTAAGGCTTATCAGATCACCGGGGAGATTGATGATAACCTTTTGCCCCATCTGGTGGAAGGAACGGTATCTGCTAAAAAGTTCCTGGGGATTGCCCATGAATACAACACCACAGTAGGTGTCCTTTGCGTATCCATTTATATAAAGGCTGTGATACAGGGCATGAATCGAAGACAGATGAAAAAGCACGTGGTCATAAGTGTTCCTGTTAATCTAAGGCAGTTCTTTAAATCAGGAACCAGCAGAAATTTCTTTGGTGTCATTAACATTGACTACGACCCGGCTAATTACAAGGACGATCTTAAGGACATCATAGAACAGGTTAACAGAGACTTTAAGGAAAAGCTCTCACCGGAAAATATTGAAAAGACCATGAACTCATACGCGGCCCTGGAGCACAACTTTGGAATCAAGATGATTCCGCTTCCAATCAAGGACTTTGGAATCGGACTCTTTGACAGGGCAGCCAAAAAGGGTGTAACAAGCTCCATGTCCAATCTGGGACAGATAAAGATGCCGGAGGAAGTGGAGGATTACATTGAAGGGTTCAGCGCCTTCATGACCGCTCAGTCACAGCAGATTTGTGTCTGCTCCTATAAAGACAGATTGAGCTTTGGCGAGGTTTCTCCCTACAAGACCCACAAGAGCATGCTGAATTTCTTCAGGTGCCTTACAGAGATGGGAATTGAGGTTGAGCTTGGAACCAATGATTACGATAAGGAGTAATTTAAATGCAGTATTGTCCTAAGTGTAAGGTAAACATAAGAGGAGAGAAGTATTGTTGTCCCCTTTGTCAGGGCAAGATCAAAGAAGTAGATGACAATATCAATGAGCCCTTTCCTACACTTCCGAGAAAGAAGATCAGTAACATAACCTTCTTTAAGGTTGTTACTTTCATATTTGTTGCTTTGGAGATCATATTTGAAACCATCAATATCCAGACAGGTGGACAGTATCCATTCATCGGAATCACAATGCTGGGAATACTGGTGGCTTGGATCACTATTTTGACTACCATGTACCTTAGAAACAACCTGATCAAGGTAATTACCTGGGAGGTCGTGGTTGCTATTGTGGTGGATATCTACATCGATCTAAAGACAGGCTTTCATGGCTGGAGTGTTATGTGGATGGTGCCTGCGACCCTGATAGGCCTGGCAATAGCTACAATTATTACCGCCAAGATAGTCAGGCTCCGTATGGATGAATACATCCTTTACCTGGTGCTTGATCTGGTGATGGCTCTTTTGCAGATAATCTTTATAGCAAATGGAATGAACAAGTTCACATGGCCTGCTGTAATCAGCATCACGGTATATCTGATCATGATCGTGGCATTGTTTATTTTCAGATTCAGGGATCTTAAGAATGCTTCAGAAAGGTTCTTTAATATGTGACGCCTATGAGCATTAAGAACAGACTCAATAAGAATAACCTAAAGCGCGGCGTGGTATTTGCTTCCATGGTTGGCGACTTTGTGGAGAACAGGATTGGAAAGGCGATTGAAGAAAAGGGCTACGAAGCAGACATCCTTCCTGATGATCCCGAGGATATGAAGTGGTATAAGGTTCCGCTGGAAAAGGGAATTTCCGGTGACGGATCCGAGTATCACATTTATGTAAAAAAAGCTGATCCGAAAAAGCTATGTATCTTCTTATCCGGAGGAGGCGTAGCCTATAACGAATACACGGCGGCAAGACCCGTTACCGGAGGAAAGGTGGCAGCAGGGCTTCCCAATTACTACTGGAACAACCTGCGGCCCTTTACCCAGATAATGAACATCAACATGGGAATAACGGACATAAGTAATGACAAGAATCCTTTCAGGGATTGGAGCTTTGTTGTTGTTACCTATTCCACCGGGGATTTCCATGTGGGAAATAACGACTATCCATACACCGGCGAGGATGGCCAGGAAAGAGTGCTTCACTTTCATGGCTATGTAAATTTCCTTGAGAGCATGAAGGTTGCGAAGTCTCTTTTCCCAAATCCGGCGACTCTTCTTATTGCAGGAAATTCAGCCGGAGCCTTTGCAGTTCCTGCCCTGGCGGGAGAGATAGTTGATGATTACTATCCAAAAGCCAGAAATGTTACTCTGTTTTCCGATAGCGGACAGCTCCTCTATAAACACTGGAGAAAGACCGCCAGGAATATCTGGAAGACGAAGCCTTCGGTTTACGAGCCGCTGGTATCAGAGAACATTACACTGGACTGGTACAGGAGCCTGTATGCTAAATATGGGGACAGGTTCAGATATCTGTATTCCAGTTCAATCTACGATTATCTTTTAAGCGCTTATTACAACGACATTATTCGCAAGAAATATAAGACAGATCAGGAGGTTCAGCTGGACTACTACAGACAGCTGGTGGAGATGGTAGGAGAGCTCAAGGCTTTGACTCCTGACTTTGGAATGTTTTTGAATGAATGGAGAATACCGCTTATAACCATGGGCGGAACGGTGCACACCAGTGTACGAGAGCCTCACTTTTTATTATTTTCCCAGGATGGGATAACCATGGCGAAATGGCTTTCGGATGCCTGCGAAGGAAAGGTATACGACGTCGGAATGGATCTATTAAAGAGGTAGTAGTCAGCGTTAGAAAAGAGCCATGCCCTATGGAATGATAGGACATGACCCTTAGAAGTTCTTATAGATATTGCTTATTTCAGTCGATGAAACATTCCTCAATCTGAGCTTCGTACTCATCTCGCTGTTCTGCCGGAATATCGTATTCATCAAGTGCTTCAGCTACTGACCAGTGCTCATTGGCCATGGAGCGCAGTATATTGCGAATAACCCTGGAATCTAGAGCCTCAATATCAGTAACATTAGTCATAACACATCCTCCTCAAAAAACAACAATAACTTTCACTACAATATATTGTAGTATAAAAAAATCTCTATACAAGTATTGACATTTGAAGTGTTACTATTTTTGTAAAATATGCACAGAAAACGAGAGGTAATTTCATGCATATAATCGCTGTAGCTCTGATTTTATCCATATTGGCGGGGATTGCTTCTTTCTTATTTGTTGGAATAATTCCGTCAATTATAGCATTAATTCTGAATATTATATGCATTCGTAAAGAAAAGTCTATCAATACTGTCAGATCTCTGGCAATATCTGTTGTGGGTATTCTTTTGCCCGTCATCATGTATCTGAACTCCTATGGTTTTAGTCTCCCCTTTGAGAAAATAAAAGGAATGCCCATGCTCTCCCAGATCCTTTATGACAATTACACAAGGCTGGGATTTAATATGGACTGGATGCTAAAGGACAGCGGAAAGCTGGATGAAGAGCTGCTGACGGAAGTTAATAATGGAATGGGACTATACTATGTCACCGAGGGTGTTGACTTTGATGAGGAAGGAGTACATGTGGCAGAGGAGCCTGTAGAAGAGGCCTCCATCGATGATGCCATACCCGGGATGGATATTGAGATTGACGAGTCTTCAATATTTGAGGCTGTTGATTCGAATTCGGACGCCGGAAAAATGGAAATAGGAAAGTCCGATGACGACATGCCTTCGTACGGGGGACTTCCCATCGGAACTCTAATAGTAGGACAGTATTTCAGAGAGGATGACCACAACTGCAATCCTATTCTTGTACTGCAGAATAAGACAGGAGGAGCATGCCGATTTGAGTGCCTCTTTACCGCAAGGGATGAGGATGGAAATGAGCTGGCTACTTCCAGGAAGACCGTGGAAGCAGTAAAAAACGATGCACTCTTTGTGTTTGAGGGAAGGTTTGATAAGGGAAGGCTTGATGGTAAGCGGCCTGCCATGTACGAATTTCTTGTATCAAAAAGAGATCCTTATGAAAAGGATATGGCAGACGAGGTATCGGTATTCAGTCAGGTGCTGGATTATTCGGTGATGGTGACTGCTCAGAACCTTTCGGATAAAAAGGTCAAGGTAGACGCATATGTGCTATTCTTTGATGGGGATGAGCTGGTAGACTGTATCTGGATGATTCCCAGAAACGAAGATGAGGTTACTGTTTATCCAAAAAGCGCAGCAGCAATAAAGGCAGATGCCTACTACAGATTTGACCGCGTAGAGACATACTACACCGCATATGAAGCGGTGGAGGCAAGATAGAAGTGTGATTAAATCGATACGAATCAGCCCTCCGGTGGATTTGGATTACCGCTTTCAACCATCATGTTGATGGCTTCAAAGGCGACTTCATAGATATCAGCCAGATCTTTGGCGCCTTCATCATCCTTTTCAGCAAGCTTTCTGTACTGATTCAGGAAATAGATGCGGGCCTGTTCAACGGTTCTTTTTGGAATTATGTGACCGTTGCCAAAGATAGAGCCGGATTCGGGATTATATTTTCCTGATGTGAATCGTGTCTTCTGAGCATCACCCATTCCCATGGATTTTGCCAGTGAATGAATCAGATCTTCTCTTCCAAGTGACATAGCCGTCTCCTATCTATGGATTATCATAGTTATATATATTCATGATAACACACTTGACGGAAAATCGTAAATGCCTAAAAGGCAGGAGGATTACATGATTTTTTATATTTTTGTAATACTGATAACATTTGTTTATATCGCCTTCCTGGAGCTTTCCAAAAATATGCTGATATCCTGGGCTGTGGCCATTGTGGCAGCTATCGTTGCTTTGGCTTTAAAAGCCTATATGGGCAAAAGAGAAAAGAGCAAAGGAATATCGCTTCTGATATTCCTTGGACTGGTGCTTGTGTTTGTAGTAAGCTACATTCTTACAGGACCGCCGGCAAAGAGAGTCCCGGCAGTGGATAACAATAATCCGGATGTGACAGATGTGGTGGAGATACCCCAGGGCGAACTTACGGGAGTCTACAACAAGGACCACAGCGTAAAGGTATATGCCGGAATTCCATATGCCAAGGCACCGGTGGGGGACTTAAGGTTCAAAGAGCCTCAGGCTCCCGAGAAATGGGAGGGAGTTCTAAAGGCTGATCATTTCGGACCAATGGCTATGCAGACCAGGGGCTCGGTATGGTTTGATTCCCTGTCACATATCCTTGGCTGGCATGATTACCAGATAAAGTTCGGAGATGAGTATACAGAGGAGGTCAGCGAGGACTGCCTCTATCTGAATGTCTTTTCACCGGAAAGAAATACGACAAATTCCGGCGAACTGTTGCCGGTTATCTTCTATGTCCACGGCGGATCCCTGACAACTGGACAGTCCTCCTACTCGGAGTACAGGGGAGAGGATCTGGCAAAAAAAGGAGTGGTCTTCGTAAACTTTGCCTATAGACTTGGAGTATTCGGTTACTACGCGGCAGAGGATTTAAAGGAAGAGTCTCCCAATGGCACTACCGGAAACTATGGACTTCTCGATCAGATTGCGGCCCTTAAATGGGTCCATGAAAACATAAAAGCCTTTGGAGGCGACCCGGACAGGATAACCATTGCAGGAGAATCTGCAGGATCTTCCAGTGTAAATGCCCTCTGCGTATCGCCCCTTACAGAAGGTCTTTTTAACTACGCCATAGCAGAGTCCAGCGGCATAGTAGCGAGGGTCCCCTTCCACACCTTCAGGTTTTATGATGATGCCATAGAGACCGGAGATGAGGTGAGGAAGGAATTTGGAGTATCATCCTCTAAGGAGCTTAGGGCTATTACGGCAAAAGAGCTGGTGAAAACCAGAACTCAGAATTCATCCATGACAGTTGATGGTTATGCTATAACAGAGCAGCCATACCTGACCTATGAAAAGGGCAATAACCACGAGAAGGCTCTTTTAAACGGATTTAACCAGAAGGAAGCGGATGCGTTTCTTTTGGATACCAAGGCAACAAAGGAAAACTATGTTGAGCTTTTGGCGGATGATATGGGAGAATACGCAGATGAGTTGTCTCAGGTGGTTCCCTATAATCTTCCCCAGAGGGATCAGCACTTTATTATCGATGGTATGGGTGAAGCCAAAGGCGCTCTGAACCTTGCCTACAGTGCCATATGGTTCAGTTACTCTCATTATGTCTGGAACAACTATATGGTAAAGCAGAACAGACCTGCCTATGAGTACTATTTCACCAAGACTAATAATATGCTCTCCAATTATCATGCCGGTGAGATTCCCTATGCCTATGGCAATCTATGGCGGCATCCCGGGCTCTACGATGATGAGGATTACAAGCTTTCAGAGATTATGCAAAACTACTGGGTGAATTTTGCAAAGACGGGAGATCCCAACGGAGCCGGACTTCCAAGGTGGGAGATGAGAAGTAAAGAAAATACAAAGCTCCTCAACCTGGATACGGACATAAAGATGATGGAGGATCCAAATAACGAGATATACAAGGTAATAGACAAATTTCAGGAAAGCCAGGAGGTGCCAGGAGCAGAGGAGGCTATGGCTGAGTTCTACGGCGCTACATCTAAAGAGGAAAAGGCAGATGCGATTTCTTTTTACAGGGATAAGCTTCTCTCGGCAGGTATCGATCCAAAGTCACTGGAATACATAGACAGGGTCATATCTTCGGATATTGACCATGGCTTTTCCAGTGCTCAGATGGCCATCATAAGAGGCAGCGAGCTGGTTTTCAGAAATTCCTGGGGGCATGTCAGGACCTATGATGAAATGGGTGAAGTTGTTGAAGCAGGGGAAGTAACAAATGATTCTTTATATGACCTGGCTTCCAATACCAAGATGTACACGGTAAACTATGCCATCCAGTATCTGGTAACAAACGGCTCCTTAGACATTGATACGAAGATAGTTGATATTCTGGGAAAAGAGTTTGCGGAGGATACCATAGATATAGAGTACAAGGGCTATGAGCACGTTGATCTTGAGACCAACAAGGCCTGGAAGGCAGATCTTTCCATAAGAGATCTTTTGATGCACAGGGCAGGATTTCCTGCAGGTCCGCAGTATTTCAACGACAGGTATGATGTGGCTGAATTTGACTTTGATTCGGACAAGGGGAATGTCCTGTATGTGGGAACCGACGGTGACTATGAAGCCAGGAAGGAGACTCTTTATCAGCTCTTCAGGACTCCTCTGATGTACGAGCCGGGAACTGATTCCCTGTACAGTGACCTGGATTTCATGATCCTTTGCTTTTGTATCGAAGAGATCACGGGGCAGGATTTTGATGACTATTTGGAGGAAACCTTTTATAAGCCCATGGGTCTTACCCATATCACCTTTAACCCTCTGGATAACGGCTTTAAAAAAGAGGACTGCGTTGCCACTGAGGTTATGGGAAACAGCAGGGATGGGAACCTGAACTATACAGGCATCAGAAAGTATACCCTTCAGGGGGAGGTTCATGATCCCAATGCCTTTTACTGTATGGCCGGAGTGTCGGGCCACGCAGGGCTTTTTTCAAATGCTGAGGACCTGGCAAAGCTGGCATCTGTCATGCTGACGGGAAAGTATCAGGGAAAAGAGTATTTTTCCAGAGAATGTATAGAAACCTTTACCGCAGAGGATCCCGAAAACCCAGGCTTTGGCCTTGGCTGGTGGGTTCAGGGAGATCACAAAAGAGATAGGTATTTTGGCACAAAATGCAGTAGAGCTACCTTTGGACATCAGGGCTTTACAGGAACCCTTACTATGATAGATCCGGAAAAAGAGCTGGTGATAGTTCTTTTGACTAATAAGATCCACTCAAGGCTCCTTGAGGGCGATAAGACCTTAAGTGCCTACAGGGGAAATTATTATACAACAGGAAAGCTGGGCTTTGCGCCGGAGCTTATCATGACGGGAATAGACAAAGAGGCAAATGAATCAGAGTACAGGGATGTGATCGGGAAAATAGCCGACGATATGAAAGAAACCCTGGATAAAAAGAATATTACAGACGAAGATGATCCAAGGATGCTGGCCTATAAGTCCCTTTTAGGTGTCATGGAAAATGAACTATAATAAACGTAAATACACTTAGTAATAGTTAATAAAATGTTAAGGGAATTAATCCGCTTTTTTAAGCATTGAATAGTATTATAGTATTGGAAAATTGCACGTAGGACTATTTAATGTTTTACTGAGGTGTTTTTTTGAAGCAGTTTAACTTTGAGATCACTGATTCCGCGGATATTACTGCAGCGCTGCAGGAAGTATTCAATTATACGGTAGTGCATCCCTATAAGTCCATATTGTTCCATCTGTATTCAATAATGTTTGATGAGCAGCAGATAAAGCAGGTTCAGGATTCTATTCTGGAGATATTTGCTGATGCTAAGATAGCCGGAACAAGCTCCAACGGCGATATCTGTGACGGGCATCTGGCTGAATACGGAATGGTCATTGCTGTGTCCGCCTTTGAAACAACAGAGGCCAGGACACTGCTTTTGTCGTGCGAAAAGGAAAAGGAGAGGGAACTTGGCATCAAAATACGAAAGATAATTGATGCCACGGAAAATATCAAGGCAGCTGAGCTTTTCATTACGCTTAAGTCCATTAACTCCAAGAAGATTTTGGAGGAAGTGGAGCTGTGTAATCGGGAAGTAAAGATATTCGGAGGAGGAAGTGCCGGAGTCAATATATCCTCTACCGATACCAAAGTCATGAGCGAGAGAGAAATTTCCGGTGAGGGTGTAATGCTCGTAACCTATTCCGGAGATGATCTTCATGTGGATATACATCATGCCACAGGCTGGAAGCCTCTTGGTAAGGACCTTATTGCAACCAGGATAGAGGGCAAAAGACTCTATGAACTGGATGGAGTTCCTGCTTCTCTTATATACAACAAATATCTGGATATTCAGGCCGATGAATCTTTCTTTAACAACGTAATGGAGTTTCCGCTTATGACCTGGCAGCATGGACAGAGCGTTTTAAGGCTGCCCTTTAATTGCCACACTGAAGACGGATCCATTGAACTTGCTGCTGAACTGGACAGAGGAGCCCAGGTAAATCTTTCCTATGGTGATCCTGAAGTAATTAAAGCAGATGTGGAAATCCTCACCGAAACTGTAAGGGACTTTGCGCCCGAAGCAATCTTTTTGTACTCCTGTGGTGTAAGAAGACTTTACTGGAAATATCTTTTGAACAAAGAGACGGGTCCATTTTACAAGATCGCGCCGGTGTGCGGATACTACTCCAGCGGTGAGATCATGAGGACCGGAAATATAATCATTGAGCACCATGTGACCCTGATAGCTGTCAGTATGCGCGAGGGCGTAAAGCCTCTTCCCGGAACGGATGTGAAAGAAGAAGGCACAAAGGCAGCAGCGCCGGTGCATAAGGTTCATAGTCAGATATCCATGGTCAGACGCCTTGCGAATTTTATAAATGTTACTGCTGCCGAGCTTCGTGCCGCAAATGAAGAACTTCAGGAGATGGCTGACACGGATGCCCTGACAGGACTAAGCAACAGAAGAGTAATAGATAAGATGGTAAGAACAGCGCTGCTTCATTCCGCAGCCTTTAACATAAGCCTTGTTCTGGGCATCATTGATCTGGATGATTTCAAGGATGTCAATGACACCTATGGCCATTCTGTGGGAGATAAGGTTCTTGTGACCATTGCCGGTATTTTAAAAAAGGAGATCGGCAGGGTAAAGAGCTCCATGATAGGAAGATGGGGCGGAGAGGAATTTCTTTTTATCCTTCCCAATACTTCCATGGATGATGCTCTAAGGCGCATGGAAGCGATCAGAGCACTGATAGAAAAAACTGAATTTGAAGAAATCGGAACAAAGACCATAAGTGTCGGTATGACTTCCTACTGCGCAGGCGACACAGCGGACGAAGTGTTCCAGAGAGCAGATGAAGCCCTTTATGAAGCCAAAGGCACAGGTAAGAACAAAATCTGTGTTCGGGAAAAGGAGATTTAAATCTGTAAGTGATCATAGTATGGATTCTATGGCTCTGGCTGCTGCCAAAGGTGGTCAGAGCCTGTGTATTTACGGAAGGATTTAATTGTCGTAATATATAGTTCTGGCTTAATACTATTTTATTACAGGAGCTTTATTTTCTATGTTACTTGCGATATTTGATCTCATCGGCACTGTGGCTTTTGCCATTTCCGGAGCCATTACCGGCATCAACAAAAAGATGGATGTTTTTGGTGTAAACATACTGGCCATATTAACAGCCTGTGGTGGTGGTATGCTAAGGGATGTGGTCATGGGGGATTTTCCTCCGAAGATGTTTGTTAATCCATTTTATGTGGCAGTGGCAGCTGTTGTGGCGAATATCGTTTTTATCATCATGTATTATCACAGACCTATTCCTCAGAAGTTTGCAGGGCTTTATGAAAGAGGACTGTTTATATTTGATACACTGGGCCTTGCGGCTTTTATGGTAGATGGCGTTATGATAGGAGCCAATTTCGGATATGAGGAAGATCACTTCTTTCTGATATTTCTTGGATTTATCACCGGGGTCGGTGGCGGAGTTTTAAGAGATGTGTTATCAATCCAGATGCCGGCTATATTTGTAAAGCATGTATATGCGCTTCCTGTTATAATAGGGGGTATTCTCATGGTGATCATGCATGAGATAACAGGAGGATGGCAGGCCGCCATGATATGCGGCTTTGCGCTGGTTCTTTTGCTAAGGTTATTGGCAAGGCATTTTCTGTGGAATCTGCCAAAAGTATCCATCTGATCTAAATATACGGTGTATTGGGACAACATTTATATAAGGCAGATGAGTTTAGGAGGAGTATGAAAAATGAGAATTGAAAAGGTTTCAGTTTCAGACGCAAAGGAGCTTCTTGGCATCTATGGTCCCTATGTGGAGAAGACAGCCATCACTTTTGAGTATGAGGTTCCCAGTGTGGAGGAATTTGAGGGCAGGATCAGAAACATTTCTTCAAAGTATCCATATATCAAGGCTGTTAATGACCTGGGTGAGATCGTGGGTTACGCCTATGCATCTGCCTTCAAGGGAAGAAGAGCCTATGACTGGTCCGTGGAGAGCACGGTTTATGTAAGGGAAGACCAGAAGAGAAACGGCGTTGGAATGGCTCTTTATGCAGCTCTTGAAAAGTCACTGGCAGACATGGGAATTTTGAATGTAAATGCCTGCATCGCTTATCTTAAGGATGGCACTACAGATGAGCATCTTACCAACGACAGCTACTTCTTCCACGAGAAGCTTGGTTACAAACTGGTTGGTACATTCCATGACAGCGGCTTCAAATTCGGAAGCTGGTACGACATGATCTGGATGGAAAAAATGCTGGGAGATCACAGCAAAGAGCCAAGACCGGTAGCCTTTGGAGAGTGGAAAATAAATTGAGAATTAATATGTGGTATCATATTAATCATAGATATTATCACGAATGGAGGGTTAGTAATGGGTTACAAAGAAAGATACAATGAGTGGCTTGAAAAGTTGTCTGACAGTGATCCTTTAAAAGCAGAGCTCCTTGCAATAAAGGACGATGAAAAAGAGATTGAGGACAGGTTTTATCAGGATCTTTCATTTGGAACGGCAGGACTTCGCGGCAAGGTTGGAGCAGGCACTAACCGAATGAATTTTTTGACAGTGGGCAAGGCTTCACAGGGCGTTGCCGATTATATTGTTTCTAAGGGAAAAGAGGCCTGTGACAAGGGTATTGTCATTGCCCATGATCCCAGACATTTTTCAAAGGAATTTTCACAGCTGGCTGCAGGTATCTTTGCAGCCAACGGTATCAAAGTTTATACATTCCCGGATCTGCGCCCCACACCGGAGCTGGCATATATGATCAGGAGACTTGGAACAGTATCAGGAATCAATATCACAGCTTCCCATAATCCCAAGGAGTACAACGGATATAAGGCATATTGGGATGACGGATGTCAGGTTTCATCAGATGTGGCTGACGGCATGACTGAAAAAATAAATGCTGTTGATATCTGGAGCGGTATAAAGACCTCTGACTTTAATGAGGGTGTTAAGGCCGGCAAGATCATCGTTCTTGGAGAAGAGTACGACAGAGAATATCTGGACAAGATCGAGTCCATGGCGATCCATGAGGGGGACGAGCTGGATCTTACTATCCCTCTGGTTTACACACCACTTAACGGCTGCGGATCAATTCCGTTCAGACAGATGCTTAAGGACAGAGGCTTTACTAACTGGAAGATAGTTCCTGAGCAGGAAAATCCTGATCCGGATTTCAAGACAGTAGGCTATCCTAATCCTGAGGATCCCAAGGCCTTTAAACTTAGTGAGCAGTACGGAAGAGAGTTTGGCGCCGAGCTTTTAATGGCAACTGATCCTGATTCTGACAGATTTGCCATTGAGATCAGAGATGACAACGGTAACTACATTCCTCTTAACGGAAACCAGACAGGATATCTTTTGGTTAATTATGTCCTTGAGGGCCATAAGTCTGCAGGAACACTGCCTGCAAAGGGTGCTATGGTTAAGTCTATTGTTACTTCAACTCTTTCAACCATCATGGCAAAGGCATATGGCGTGGAGATGTTTGAGACCCTTACGGGCTTTAAGAATATCTGCGGAAAGATACCTTACCTTCATGAGAACGGATACACCTATCTCTTTGGATATGAGGAGTCTGTAGGCTATGCTGTCTGTGAGGACATCAGAGACAAGGATGGTATCAGTGCAGGTATGCTGGTGGCAGAGGCAGCAGCATACTATCGCAAGGAGGGCAAGACCCTTTGGGATGTTCTTCAGGAGATCTACGCGAAGTACGGCTTCTTTGCAGAGGATGAGCCAAACATTGTTCTTGAGGGAATTCCGGGAGCACAGCGTATCCAGCGTATGATGAAGTACTTTAGAGAGAATATTCCTTCTGAGGTTGCCGGCAGTAAGGTTGATAAGGTAATCGATTATATAAACGGCTATGAGGATATTCCGCCTCAGAACGCCATCAGACTTTTCCTTGATAACGGATCCTGGTTTGCCATCAGACCTTCAGGAACAGAACCAAAGATCAAGTTCTATTTCTATTCCAACCGTGACAGCAGGGAGAATGCTCTGGCTACCAATAAACAGGTAAAAGAGGAGATATTTGGTATCATTAACTCAGTAGAATGATGAGCAGGTCTGCTTTTATGGCAGGGAGGGTGCATGGGTACTTATCCCAAGGAAGTCTTTAGGAAAAGTCTGCATATGATAGGAGTGGCAGGGGTAATAGTATGGTTCTATACTCTGGATGATTGGAGGCAGTCAATTACTGTTACTCTTGCAATTACTGTTGTCATTTACCCAATGCTTTACCTGGGTTCCAGAATACCGGGGATGACAGAGTTCTTCAACGCCAGGAAGAAGGGCGAATATGCCAAGAGTTTTGCTGCGCTTTTTTTGACTTATATCATGGTTGCAGCTGTATGCTGGGGATATTTTAACCAGCGAATCCTGGGGGTGGCGAGCTTTATGGCATGGGGACCTGGAGATGCGGCAGCAGCTCTTGTGGGAAAAAGATATGGGAAGCACAAGATAGGCAGAAAAAAGGCCAAGACTCTTGAGGGCTCCACTGCCATGTTTGTGCTTTCTCTTTTTAATGTATTATTTGTTCTTTATCTGTCCGGACTGTTTAGTATACCGGCTCTTATCCTGGTGTCTTTAATAACCGCTATTGTGACGACGATTACAGAACTTAAGGTTCTTGGCGGATATGATACTTTGTTCTGCCCGCTGGCAGCCATGACCGTTCTGTGCATATCTTATATGATAATCCTATGAAAAAAGAAAATGACGACGGGAAAAAAAGCGGCTTTAAGACCCTGCTTTTATCAGTTGTTTTAAGTTCTCCGGGCCCACTTATTCTGGGGCTCGGTCTTACTGTGGGAAGAAGTTCGACACAGATCTCAGATTTTACCAGAAGAAGTGCAGAGCTTCTTGCCATCATTGCCTCCTTTGTAGTCTACTGCATTACTAACGGCAAAAAGCCCATGGAGGAGCTTAGGAAAAAGAAAATAGAATGCAACAGCAATATCTTTGTTGGAATAATTATGTGCATCAGTGGTATCAGCATGATAATACTGGCTCTTGTTTCAAATAATGAGGACAAGGGAAATGTAATTCCGGCGCTGGCCATCGCCTTTAGCGGAGTTGTGGCAAATACTCTTTTCTGGAGAAAGTACAGTGCTCTATATAAAGAGAATGGCAATGTTATATTGGAGGCTCAGGCCAGATTATATGGTGCAAAGTCCATTGTAGATACCTGTATCACCTTATCTTTATTCGTAGTTGCATTATTTCCGGGGAAGCCCATATCCTACTATTTTGATATGGTTGGCTCCATTATGGTGTCTGCATACATGATAAGAAGCGGCATTAAGACAATTATACAGAGCAAAAACCGCAAAAAATCCATAAATTTTACAAATTTTTAATATAAAGTAGTTAACTATCGGTATAAAAATACGATATAATATTAGAAAGAGCAGAGTACATCTGCTTTTTAGGTATTAGAAATTTGTGAAAGGAGGAAAGAAGTGTATGACAGCTACATTGGATGCTCGAATGGAAGTAATGGACTGCATTAGCAAGGACTGCACTAATGAATACTATCCTGATCCTGAAAAAGTAGCCCATATTACAGGCTTACCATTGGGGGTTGTTTTTGATCTACTCATTGAACTCAAAAACCAGGGTTGTCTTGGGAAAAGATGATCTTCACTATTGATTTGGAGAATACAATGGAAGAACAGCAAAACTAAGGCTCTATGCACTGAATGCATAGAGCCTTTTTCTTACTTATAGCATTTCAACTGATTCGTGGCTGAAATCTGCTTTGCCGTCCTCGTAAAGCTTTTTCACAAAATCAATTGCTCTCTGGCCGGATTCCTCAATAGGAACGCTCTGGCTGTAGATGTATTTAATATTGTCCCCGGTTTTAAGAAGAAAATCAACTTCGGTTCCCGAAATCTGTCCGTCACCAAAGTCTAATGGCTTAACCTCAACAGACTCAACTTCTTTCACAATTCCCGCCTCAAAAAGAACTCTCATGAAAAACCCTCCTAGAATCAGTTAATAGTTACATATACATTATTTTATCACCATGTAAGCGCAATTGCGATACTCTTTGGAGAAACCTTCGCAGTATGTTATTATATTTGGGGTAAATATTTGAAAAAAGAAATTACGGGGATTTTTAGAATGAAAGGTATTGGGAAAAAGGCTGCAAGTATTATTCTGGCTGCAGCATTTAGTATAGCATCACTTACAGGATGCACATCTTCAGATAAGGCCGGTGCAGAGGAAGCGGCTACAGGATTCCTTGCAGTAGTGGCTTCTGATTCCACTGAGGATATCAATAAATATGCCACTATGGAAGTTGCAGGCGGAGATTTTGTTCAGCTCTTCGATGCAGAATCCATGACAGACGCTTTCGTAGCGGGCTTTGATCAGTCTGAACTCACCGATGAGACAAGATCAGAAGTAGATGAATTCTGCAAACTCTTTGATGATATGATCAAGGATTATTCCGTATCCAAGGTCGAGGTGGGCAAGGACGGCGTAGCGACAGTCATTGCCACCATAGGTACCAAATTCCCGGTGGACATCATCAACAGCGAATCCGCATCTGAGAAGATTAAAGAGGCCACAGACGCTTATAACAAGAATAACGAGGAAGAGATTGCAGCCCTTTATGAACAGGGAGAGGATGTTGCAGAAGCGAAGATCTACGACGACATGATCCGCATCATCCTTGAAATCTATGAGGATGAGATTGCGAACTCTTCTGAAGAAAATTATGCAATTGCACTTACTCTTGAAAAGAACACTGAAACGGACACCTGGTATGTAACAGACGTACAAGACTACGACAGCTCCACAGCTGAGAATTGATAATAGGCAAAAATAGGGCGCCGGCTATCTTATAGCACGGCGCCATTTTTGCTGAATTTTTTACTTTTTGTCGGTCTGCATATCTTTAAGTTTATTTGCTTCCTGGAAGATATTTAACAGGATTTCCTTGAAGCTTTCGAATTTATCCACGGCTGTGTCGGAAGCATTAAGCCCTTCGTTGGAGAGGGAGGCAACTTCCTGGCTGGTAGCGGAAAGATTTGAAATACTGTCGTTGATCTCTGTTGTTGATGCTGCGATGGATTTCATTCCTTCACCGATCTCGCTGAAACGGGAGAGCATCGCTGATACATTTTCATTGATGGCGTTAAAGTTCTCACCTACGGATTCGATCATTTCATTTTGCTCTGATACAGAAGCAACAGTGTCATCTATGCTGGCCATGGCCTTCTGAACATCTTCATTGAGCTCGTTGATAATATTTGTGATCTCAGTGGAAGCAGTATTGGTTTCTGCTGCCAGCTCTCGTACATCGTTGGCAACAACTGCAAAGCCCTTACCGGCTTCTCCGGCTCTGGCAGCCTCAATACTTGCGTTAAGAGCAAGGAGGTTTGTCTGCTTTGCAATGGACATGATGGAACTTACGATCTTAGTAACTTCTTCAACTTTATTTATTACCGCCTGGGTTGCCTCAACGGTAACCTGGCTGGTTCTTGAAACATCCTGTGACTTTTCCTTCAGTTCTCCGATGACCTTTACACCTTCACGGACAGCTTCCTGAGTACTTTCTGAAGCTTGGGTCATATCTTTTCTGTGTTGCTCGGTAGTAGCTGTCTCTTCCTGAATCTGCTGAACCCTTTGAGCCTGAGATGTGATTGCCTGAGCCGTTGATTCCATGCTGCTGGCAATATCCTGCATACCTGAATGCTGAGAATCCATGATTTCCTGTAAATCATGCATATCCTGCTGAGAGTCATTGAACAGATCGGTGATCTTGTTGGCAATTTCAGCCATTTGATTTCCTGCGTTCATTGTCTCTTCGGCATTTTTGGAAATGGTATCGTTGTTCTCCTGATTGAATTTTGTAAGAAGAGTAACCGTTGCAAGAGTAGCAACAAAAGCCAGTGCAAGGGTAATAAAAGCAGGAACATGTGCCATATCAAGTGAACCTGTTGAGAAGTAGGTTTTGAGACAGGTAATTATAAACGATATGCTTATGGCAGATATTCCACCTTTACATAACTTTACATTAAGGTAAATGATACTGCAGACGAGAATGGGAAGTCCAAATGCGAAGTAGACAATATCATTTTCTGCAAGAAGGAGAACAAAATAGTATATTGTAGCACCACCCATTACCAGGATAGATCCTAGCTTTTGGGTGCTGTACTTAAATTTTCCACATGCTCCCATTCCCAGGCCGATTAAAATGGAAATCGCGATAAGAACTCGTGGCAGTGATATACCGTCCTTGAGGAGGTTATTAAAATTAAGTAAGGCTCCACAAATATAAATTACTATGCATACATTAAAACTGTTACTGTTGGCTCTACGGTATTGGTCAGCATTCATATTTTTGTATCCTTTCTGAAATAATTAACGTATTAACATAATGATTTTAACATAAAAGAGTTTCGCTAAATAGGGCTTGGGCTGGGCAATAGATAAAAAAATAATAAAGGAAATAAGAATTTTTTGATCTTCAAATGGGCTGGAATCTGGCTTTTGGGGAGAAAAGCAGTTGAAAATATGATTAAATATACACTGATTAATGCGGTGATTCAAAATACATCTTTTGACTAATTCAGACACTTGAGCTAAAAATCCAGTTTAATAACCTCAAAAAGCATAAATATGTATATATATACATTGTACACAATGATTAAATTTTGTTTATATTTACACTTTATATAGAATAATTCTGATGTTCTATAGTAAAATGTTGGTAGGTACAACCACAACATTTATGCAGTAATTTGCATAAAGGATTATAGAAGGAGTGCTTTTGATATGAAAAAATTTAGTCTTAGAGCCAAAATGTTGATGTGCATTCTTCCTGTTATGGCTATAGCGATGATTCTTTTAACATATATCGCTGCAAGTTCCAGCCGTACAGCCATCAGAAATGCAACAACAACAGAGATGCAGCAGACATTGCAGGCTAATGTTAACAGTGTGGATGGAAATCTGGAAATCATCAGAAATACCTGTGTTAACATTGCGGCTATGGTATCTACTTCCTACAGATTTGTTCAGATGGATGGCTACAAGGAAACTCTTACGAAGATCATAAACGAGAATGATTCAATTCTCGGTGCCGGTCTTTGGTTTGAGCCAAACACTGTTAATCCTGATGAAAAATATATTGGCCCTTATTGGTATAAAGACGGCGGTTCGGTTGTGGAGACCTGGGACTATAGTAATGCTGAATACGACTATTTCACTCAGGAATACTATACAAATGCCAAGGCTCTTTCAGAAGGACAGGCTGTGATAACAAATCCATATTATGACCCTACATCAGGACTTATCATGTCCAGTTGCTCAGCTCCCATATATGAGGGATCCACATTTGTCGGCTGCGTGACTGTTGATATGGAGCTTTCCAATATTACAGACATGGTATCCGACATAAAGGTGGGGAGGACCGGAAAAGCATTATTGACAGCAGAAAATGGTCAATACATCTACACGGATGATGAGCAAAAGGTCCAGAACGAGACTTATATTCAAGACGAATCAAATGCTTCCCTTGTAAATACTGCAAAGATTATGCTTTCTTCTGCAGATGGCATTGGAATGGGTGGTTATGTCGATGATTCAGGAAAAGGCATAGTTCTCACTTATACAACAATTCCTGAAGTAAACTGGAAGATGGCAATTCAGATGAATGAAGAGGAGATGGACGAGGAGGTAACTAATCTTCTTAAAACTCTTATCCTTGTTTGTGTTGTGGCTCTTTTGATTGGCGCCGTAATTATCCTGGTATTCGTAATGAGCATCTGCAAGAGTATCAATAACGTTAAGCAATTCGCTTCTGTTCTTGCCAGTGGCGACTTTACAATTGATAAGCTCAGAAATAACAGAGGCGATGAGCTTGGACAGATGAGCGATTCCCTCAATGAAATGTTTGAGAATAATAAGGATGTTATCTCCAAGATTTCTAACGGGTCAGTCGAAGTCAGCGAGACATCCAACGGCCTGGCAAACATGGCAAACGAGCTGTCGCAGCAGTTCACATCGATCCAGGGAAATATCTCCGGTGTCAATGATGCTATGATGTCATCCGGAGCTGCAACAGAGCAGGTTAATGCTTCCGTTGAGGAAGTAAATGCATCTGTTCATCAGCTGGCTGCTGAGACAGAAAAGACAAGCTCCGAGGCTACAGATATCAAGTCCAGAGCAAGAGAGATTGAAAAAGAAAGTAAGTCTGCTTACGATTATGCTATCAATATTGCAGAGCAGAGAGAAGCTGATCTGGTAGAGGCCAATGAGAAGGCTAAGGTTGTTGATCAGATTGGAACTCTGGCTGATACAATTGCTGAGATTGCAGATCAGATCAACCTGCTTTCACTTAATGCTTCAATTGAGGCTGCAAGAGCAGGAGATGCAGGTAAGGGATTTGCGGTAGTTGCTTCCGAGATCAACAAGCTGGCCAGCAGCACATCTGAGGCGGTTGAGCAGATCAGAGAAACTATCGATGGTGTACAGGAAGCATTCGGGACCCTTTCAAGTTCTTCAGGAGAACTGCTTACATTCATCAAAGATACAGTTACACCTGACTATGACAAGTTCGTAACTGTTGCAAAACAGTATGGAAATGATGCAGGATCCTTTGGTGATTCATCCGAGAATATCGCTCAGATGGTTGAGAACATCAGAGCATCCATGGAAGAGGTTAGTAAGGCGATTCAGAATATTGCCGAGTCCACTCAGGATACAGCAGATCTTTCCAGCCAGGTTAATGATTCCGTTATGGCTGCTGCAGATGTGGTATCCAACGTTAATGAGATGACGAATAAGCAGGAATCCGTAGCAGGAACTTTGAAGGATATTGTTGGAAGATTCAAACTGTAGATAAATATTCAGAAATAATGGGCGTCGGACCTAAAAATCCGGCGCTTTTTCTTTTGACAAGTATGAAATTGTGTTATTATAAATATAGTATTTATCAGTACATTTTTATTATTGTTCTGAATACGATTCTAAAATTTCTTTAAATCTAGTTGAGTTTATAAGGGGGATAAAATATGGCTCATAATGAGATGCTCGCTATGATCCTGGCCGGTGGACGAGGAAGCAGGCTTAGAGATCTTACTAATAAGGTTGCTAAGCCGGCGGTTTATTATGGTGGCAAGTATCGTATCATTGATTTTCCACTCAGTAATTGTGCGAATAGCGGAATTGACACAGTAGGTGTTCTGACACAGTACGAATCAGTACTTTTGAACAGTTACGTTGCTCAGGACGGACGCTGGGGGCTTGACTCCAAGGACAGCGGTGTGTATGTTCTTACACCCCGTGAGAAGGCTGATGAGGGGCTTGATGTATACAGGGGAACGGCTGATGCTATTTCACAGAATATAGATTTCATCGATAATTACAATCCTGAATATATTCTGGTTCTTTCAGGTGATCATATCTATAAGATGAATTATGCAAAAATGCTTTCATTTCACAAGAAGATGGGAGCTGATGCAACCATTGCTGTAAGACCTGTTCCCATGAAGGAAGCCAGCCGCTTCGGTATCATGAATACTGATGCAGACGGCAGGATCATTGAATTTGAGGAAAAACCCAAGAAGCCAAAGAGCAATCTTGCTTCTATGGGTATCTATATCTTTAGCTGGAAGCTCATGAGAAAGATGCTGGTTGAGGATATGAACAATCCGGAATCAGATCATGACTTTGGAAAAGACATTATTCCAAGGATGCTCTCCGACAAGAAGAAACTCTTTGCTTATGAATTCAAGGGCTATTGGAAGGATGTAGGAACAATCGATTCTCTCTGGGAAGCCAACATGGATCTTCTTGAGACGAAGAATGAGCTTAATCTTAATGATTCTTCATGGCTGATTTACACAGAGGATGTTTCCACACTTCCTCAGTACATCGGCAAGAATGCCAAGATCAAGAAGGCGTACATAACACAGGGCGTCAGAGTAGAAGGCAGTGTTACGAATTCAGTTCTTTTCACAGGAGCTGTTGTGGCACCGGGAGCCAGAGTTGTTGATTCGGTACTGATGCCGGGAGTTGTGGTAGAAGATGGAGCAACTGTGACAAGAGCCCTTGTGGCAGAAAATGTTCATATCGGCAAAAAAGCCAAGGTTGGCAGCAAGACCAGTGAAGAGATCACTCTTGTGGCAAATGATGTGAAGGGAGGTACAAAATAATGTCAGCATTCAGAGCTTTCGGAATAGTATCTTCCGCAGATAACAGTATTCACGTTGAGGGGCTTCATGACTACAGACCAATCGGTGCTTTTTCGTTCCTTGGAAGATTCCGGGTAATTGACTTCCCAATCTCTAACATGAGCAATTCCGGAATGGACAGAATCCAGGTTTATTTGCGTACAAGACCAAGATCAATCGCAGAGCATATCGGATCAGGAAGACATTACAACATCAACTCCAAACGTGGTAAGATCCAGATGCTTTTCTCAGAGGATAATAACCAGCACAATATCTACAACAATGATATTGCTGCTTACATGGAGAACATTGATATCATCGAGAGAATGCATCAGGAGTATGTGATAATCGCACCAAGCTACATGGTTTACAAGCAGGATTATTGCCAGCTTCTTGAGACACATATCCAGTCCGGAGCAGAGGTTACACTTCTCTATCACAGAGTAGAGAATGCCAGGGACTATTATCAGAACTGCCGACTGGTTACCGTAAACAGACAAAAGGGTATCACATCCTTAGAGAGAAACCTTGGAACAGCCAAGGAGAAGAATATCTTCATGGATACCTATTGCATGAAGAAGGAAGTATTCATAGGACTTATAAGAGCAGCGCATGAGCTGTCATCCGTATATACTCTTGCAGACATAATCGGTATCAGGTGCAAGGATATGGATATCAGAGGCTATCAGCACAAGGGATATTTTGCATCTCTTCTTAGCCTTTCAGATTACTACAGAGCTTCTCTTGATCTTCTTGATTACAATATGGCAAGTGGACTGTTTAGTAACAGCTGGCCTATTTACACAAGAACCACCGACTCTTGTCCTACCAAGTATTTTGAGACAGCCAAGGTTGAGAATTCCTTTATCTCAAACGGATGTCTGGTGGAAGGTACTGTTGAGGATTCCATCGTAGGCCGTGGTGTTACCATCAAGAAGGGTGTTACCATTAAGAACTCCATCATTATGGCTCACAGCGTCATCGAAGAGGGAGTGCATATTGAGAATGCTATCGTGGATAAATGGGCACATATTATTCATGCCAAGGAAATCCGCGGAACAATAGAGCAGCCTCAGTACATAAAGAGAAGAGATACCTTGTGATAATTTAACATGTATGATTTGACAAAGACCATGGGAGATGCGCCCGTGGTCTTTGTTTTATTGTCTGCAAGTTGACGCAATTTAATAAAAATATAATACTTTTTGAATTGGGTTTTTGTTACAATATACTTAAGTGGGAGTATGTCTTTTTACCTGTTGAAAGGAGACATTTTTATGTTAGCAACCTTAATTCCTTTATTCGACGATAATATGCTTGTGTGCGCATATTCGGTTTTTGCGCGTAAAGAGAACCACTTTCTAAACCCAAGTCTGGAAGGTGGCGCAAGATTTGACGGTGCAGGCACAGTTCACGAGCTTGAAGTTGTCAGCAATATGGGTGTTGCTACGCTTTCAGGAGGCAAGGAAGTTTTTGTTCCCGTTAACCAGTTCTCTGTTTTTGCGGAAATCTCTCTGCAGTGCACTGTTCCTTCCAACAAGGTTGTCCTTCTTATGGACAATACTATTGTCCCAAACGCACAGTATGTTAAAAGGATAAAAGAACTGAAGGAACAGGGTTACAAGCTGGCTATCAGAAAGCTCCCCATTTCAGAATTTGAAAACTACAGAGAAATACTTGCTAAATGCGATTATATCCTTCTTAACCATGAAAAAATCGATATCAGCAAGGCTAAGGTATATTTCAATAAGGTCTATCCAAATATTAAGCTCTGCGCCGTAAATGTGGATACTCTGGAGGAGTACGAAAATCTTAAGGCAGATGGCGGATACGATCTATACGAGGGAACCTTCTTCAGAATGCCTGTGAAGCAATCCCAAACCGAAGTTAATCCTCTTAAGGTAAACTATATTGAACTTTTAAATGTTGTTAATGCTCCGGATTTTGATCTTCAGAAAGCAGCAGATGTAATCGGAAAGGACCCGGCTCTTGTCATTTCTCTTTTGGAAATGGTAAACAGAATGGCTCTGAATTCTGAGATTACATCCATTCGTCATGCAGCAGCAATGCTGGGACAAAAAGAACTTAAGCGATGGATCAATACCGCTGTAACAAAGGAACTTTGCGCAGATAAGCCAAGTGAGATAACAAGGCTTGCTATTATCAGAGCAAAATTTGCTGAGAATCTGGCGGAATGCTTCGATTTGGCGATGATGGATCAGGAGCTTTTCATCATGGGTCTTTTCTCTGCTCTTGATATCATGCTTGAGAAAACTATGGAAGAAGCACTTAATATGGTGAAGGTATCAAAGAATATCAGAGATGCACTGCTGGAAAATAAGGGAGATTTTGCAAAGGTCCTGAACTTCATGAAACGTTATGATGATGCTGATTGGACTGAAGTCTCCAGGATCATGGTTCTGGAAAATATAGATATGGATAAGGTGTATGATTCTTACCTTAATGCTCTCAAGTGGTATCGAGATCTTATTCCTCAGAAGTAATGCTTTGCCTGCTGTAATATTCAGACCTGCAGGTAGTGGCGCCTGAGAGGTAGACATATGCTTGGTATAGACGGCGTAGGCAGTATCACCTTTAATTTTGCTGCCATATTAATTAGCATCACTTGTATATTTTATTCCTTGATAATGAATAACAGATATCGTCTTCGTGGACGTTTATTTGTTGCGCTTTGTTCAATAGTCGCTCTTGATGCTCTTGCAGGAATATTGGTTGAGCTGATAGGAGCGGCTTCTTTTTCATACAACATCAAGTTCTGCTTAGCCAATGCAATACAGCTTCTGTATTTTTTGACGCATTTTGCAATTGCTCCGATGTTTGCCCTCTATATCATCCTTACCTGCAACGTGCAATACAGATTCCCCAAGTGGGCCAGGTGTGCCGTAAGTATTCCGTTTGTAATAATGGAGATGATGGTTTTTATAAGCCCCATCATAAACTTTGTTTTTTACATTGATGAGAACCTGATATTTCATAGAAGAGGCGGCGTTTATTTTGCCTACATAATCAGCGCATTTTATATTATTTTTGCAATGGTGGTTCTTTTCCTTTACTGGAATTATCTGACAAGAGTAAGAAGAATCGCCATAATCTATTTCTTTATTCTTGTATCTATCGGAACACTGCTTCAGATGTTTGTGGTTGAGATCAGAAGTGAGCTCATGTCAGAAGCTATAGGCTTTATGGGCCTTATGATGATGTTGGAAAATGATGATGACAGAATAGACGTATCCACCAGGGCCTATAACCGAAATGCGTTCATGCTGGATACAAGCACCTATTTCAAATACAAAAGAAGCTTCTACACCATATGTATCAGGATACAGAATGCGGACATTTACAGAAAAATAGCAGGCTACGAGGAATATGAGAAATTCCAGGCAACAGTTGTGGATTTCCTCTCAAGGCTTGATAAGAACAACGATGTATACAGACTGGCGGTGGATACATATATCGTGATATGTCCGGAAGTAAGCGATGAAACGGCTAATTTTTACGCGTATCAGATACGAGAGAGGTTCCTTGGAGAATGGAAGCACAAGGATAACTATATTATCCTGAAGTCCCTGATCCTTTTGGCAAACTCTCCGCGGCAGTTTGCCAGCACAGATTACCTGCTGCTTCTTTGTGACAGCAAAATAGATATTGAGAGTGACAGAGTACTTACAGGCAGTGACCTTGACTTCCTTCTTCGAAGATCCGATGTGGAGATGGCCCTTAAAAGAGGCTTCATGGATGGTAACTTCAGGGTCTACTTTGAACCTATTTATTTGAGAATTGACAGGTCCATATGTGCTGCACAGGCAGTGCCAATGCTTATGGATCCTGATCTGGGGGTTATTAAAGCCGATGAATTTATTCCGGTGGCAGACCAGGCAGGACTTATTGATCATGTGGGATTTTATGTCATTGAACAGGTACTGTCCTTTCTTGGAGGCGGTATTGTCAATGAAATGGGCGTTGAGGCTATCAGTATAAATCTTTCGTCAGTCCAGATGATCAAATCCGATTTTGTGGAGAGAATATTAAAGCTTCTTAAGGAAAACAACGTTCAGCCGGGAAGGTTTGTCATGGAGATTCCTGAGACCATGGCAACGTCTGATCAGAGCGTGCTTATTCCTGTTATGCAGAGATTACAGAAGGCAGGAATCAGGTTTTATCTGGATCAGTTCGGCACCGGATTTTTTAACATGCAGTCAAAAGCAGCCTCTTTGTTTGAAGGCGTAAAGATAGATGCTTCCCTGCTGCTTAATGCGGTTGACTTTCCTCAGACCCGTATCATTTTGGAAAACAGACTTAGAATGATCGGCCAGATGGGTAAGTCAATAGATATTGTAAAAGTAGACACCCAGGAGGCTTTGGAAAGCCTTTCGAATATAAAGTTTGATTTTTTCCATGGAGAATTTTTCTCGGAACCAATCAGTAAAAATGAGCTTCTTGCTATCCTCAGGGCAACTGAAATGGCAAGAGTGGAGGAGAGAAGGGCAAGGGCAGCTAACGAGGCAAAGAGCAATTTCCTTGCAAATATGTCCCATGAGATTCGAACTCCTATAAATGCCGTCCTTGGTATGAATGAGGTGATCCTCAGGGAGTCCAAGGATGAAAGAATCCTTGAATATGCCCAGAACATTGAGGCTGCCGGAAGAACTCTTTTATCTCTTATAAATGATATTCTGGATTTCTCAAAGATAGAAGCCGGAAGCATGGAGATTCACGAGGCGGATTACGAGCTTAGCTCGGTTCTCAATGATATTTATAACATGATTAGTATAAAAGCGCAGCAGAAAGATCTTGCGCTTGTTCTTGATGTGGACAGCACACTTCCGGATAAGCTGTACGGCGATGAGATGCGCCTTAGACAGGTGGTTGTAAATGTTCTGAATAATGCCATTAAGTATACCCAGGAGGGTAGTGTCACCCTTAAGGTTACGGGAGACAGAAATTATGACAACAGCCTGAATTTAAAGATCGATGTAACTGATACCGGAATGGGTATTAAGGATGATGACCTGGACAATCTCTTTGAGAAGTTCAAGAGACTTGATGTAGATAAAAACAGAGAGGTGGAAGGAAGTGGTCTGGGACTGGCCATTACAAGTTCTCTGCTTGAGCTTATGGGAGGATCTATTTCTGTAAAGAGTAAATACGGAGAGGGATCCACCTTTACCATCGTGCTTCCTCAGGGTGTAAGGGACGAAGCACAGATCGGAAACTTCAAAGAGAGGATTGTCAGAAATATAAAGGAGAGAAAGGCCTATAAGGAGAAGTTTAAAGCTCCTGAGGCAGAGATCCTTGTGGTTGATGATACTCCGATGAATCATGTGGTTATCCAGGAGCTTCTTAAGACCACAAAGATCAGAATTGACAGCGCTAAAAGCGGAATGGAATGCCTTGAAAAACAGCATCAAAAGAAATACGACATTATTTTCCTGGACTATCGTATGCCGGGAATGGACGGATCAGAAACCTTCGATGCAATCAAGGCAGACAGTGAATCACCTAATTTAAATACTCCGATCATTGTTCTTACCGCCAATGCAATTTCAGGGGCGAGAGAGAACTTCCTTAGGTATGGCTTTGATGCGTACTTAAGTAAGCCTATTGAAAGTGATAAGCTGGAAGCTACGCTTATAAAGTTCCTTCCGGAGGATAAAGTTCTTCTCACTACAGATGAGTTTGATGAAGAGGAAGATGCTTCTGAAGATGTACAGAGGCAAAAAGAAAGCGGCAGTTCATATGATAACAGAGACTGGATGAACAACCTTGAAGGAGTAGAGACCGGCGAAGGAATAAAGAACTGCGGAACTGTAGAAAGCTATATAGAAATCCTGAAGGTTTACTATGAATCTATAGAAAGCTCCAGGAACAATATTGAAACCGCCTATGCTGATGAGAACTGGAAGGACTACACAAGCTATGTTCATTCCTTAAAGAGCACCAGCAGAACCATTGGTGCCATGGAACTTTCAAAGCTGTCAGCTCAGCTGGAAGAAGCCGGAAATAACAATGACCTGGACACCATAAGAAGCAATCATCATGTTCTGCTTGATATGTATTCAAGCATTAAATCCAGCCTGGATAATGTTCAGGAGATAGCAGGCAAAGAGGAAGAAGATACCGATAAGCCTGAAATTACAAAGGCTCAGCTTATGGACGCCTATAATACTATCCTGGAAGTGAGCAAAATTCTGGACTTTGATACACTGCAGTTTGTACTAGATTCTATTAAGGGCTATAAACTGCCGGCAAATGATAAGGAGATAATTACAAGGATATCTGAGCTGGCATATACACTTAAGTGGGATGAAATAACCAAGATCGTACAGGAGAGACTGGGATGAATAAAAAGATTCTGCTTGTTAGAAAAGATGAAACGTTTTTGGTAAATGCTATAAAGAATGCCCTTATCACCAACAGGTTTCAGGTAGTGGATTCTTCATACAGCATAGGAGATCTGAGCACAAAAAAGCAGGGAGTGGATCTGATAATCCTGTACACAGATCAGGACTTTGAAGAGTACATGGAAGCCCTTGTGTATATCAAGGATATGTGTATTGAAGAAAACATGATAATCCTTGTGATCGGAGATAAGGATGCCTTTGAGCTTGTCCACCAATATATTCCCAAGGAGGACATAGCCTTTGAAGTCACAAGACCCCTTGATATGGCAAATCTCATGGATAAGGTTGCCACTGCTACGGATGATGAATTTGAGATCAAGCGTAGAAAATGCATCCTGATCGTGGATGATGATCCCACATTTATTCAGATGGTAAGAGAGTGGCTAAAGGATACCTACAGGGTTGGAATGGCCAACTCGGGAACCCAGGCTATTGCATGGCTTGCCACAAATAAAGCGGATCTTATTCTGCTGGACTATGATATGCCTGTTCTTGATGGCCCAAAGGTTATGGAAATGCTCCGCAGCGAGTCTTTTTCCCAATCCACACCGGTTATGTTCCTTACCGGAAAAAATGACCGTGACTCTGTAACCAACGTTATTTCTTTAAAACCTGCGGATTATCTTCTCAAATCCATCAGCAGGGATAAACTGCTCGGCACTCTTGATAAGTTCTTTAAGCAAAAGGTAAATGGATAAAGCATGGACATTGAAATGATTGACAGCATGACCTATAGAATTGCTGGCGCTATTATCTGCATAACCTGCCTGTTCTATTCGACTATGATGCGAAAGAGATATCGCGTCAGGAGTCGTCTGTTTACCATGCTTGTTATTATTGTCCTTATTGATTCTCTGACTGATGTAGTTTCTTATCTGGCCGTAACATACGGCATTACGGACACCTTCAAGTGGATAATATCATATCTGGCAGAAATGACTTATTATTTTACCCACGTAGGTATGATGCCGGTATTTGTCTTTTATATAATTACTATTTGCGGAGTAAGATACAGACTAAGCAGATTTCAGCACTTTGCCCTGAAGTTCCCGATCATCGTGCTGGAACTTATGCTGCTCTCCAATCCTCTTACCCAATACTTTTTCGTCATAGTAGCTAAGTTTGACTATGCAAGAGGCATAGGTATTTATTTGTCCTATGCTGTTTCGGTTTATTATATCGGAGTCGGAGTTTTTCTTCTGATTAAATTCTGGTATACCATTAACGCAACAAAAAAGATTGCCATGGTATATTTCCTTTCATTGGCTGTTGGCGGAACTTTGATCCAGATGCTGTTCCCGGGGATCAAGTGCGAGCTCATGTGCGAAGCTATCGGTCTTACCGGAATCATGCTCATGATTGAAAAAGACGATGACAGGACTGATATGATATCCATGGCCTATAACCGACTGGCCTTTGTACAGGACATGAAGAGCCTGTTTCTTATGAAAAGAGAATTCAGTGCCATCTGTCTTAGACTGGAAAATCTCGACATGTATCGCAAGATTTACGGAGAAGAAGTGATTGATCCTCTTCTTAAATCATTGGCTTCATTTTTCATGGAGGATGGAACAGAGACCAACGCATATCATACGGCCTATAATGTGTTCTATATTGTAAATTCTGAAATGACTGATTGGGAGACCAATAACCTGGCGGAAGCCACTGAAATACGTATGAAGAAGCCTTGGGTCATTAATGACACGGAGTTTTTATTTGATTTCAATATTCTGCTTGGCAAATGCCCTGAGCAGTTTAGCAGTGTTAATGATCTGTTCCTTTTAGAGAGCGTTGATCTTAAGAGGCAGGAAAAGAATTTCTTAAGAAATACAGACCTTAACTTCCTCATAAGAAGAATGGAAGTGGAAAAGGCCATTGGTCGTGGAATTCAGGAAAAGAGCTTTGCCATTTACTATCACCCGGTGTATCAGCAGGAGAATAATTGTATTAAGCTGGCACAGGTATACCTTAAGTTGCATGATTCTCTCATGGGTGATATACAAACCGCAGAGTTCATGGAAGTTGCGGAGAATTCAGGATTTCTTGAGGAACTTCAGTTAAGGACCATAGAGGGCGTATGCAGGTTTTTATCCAGTGGCGTCGACAAATCCGACATGCAGATTGATTTTGTGCTGCTGCCGATAATGTCTGCCCGTATGATCAAGAGAGAACTCTTTAACAAAATATCCGAAAATATCAAGAGATTTAATATTGATGCTTCACTTCTTGCCTTTGTACTTAAGGAGTCCGACGCCCTGGGAGCTAAGGATGAGCTTGAAAAAATGAAAGGGGCAATAGAAAATCTGGGGGTAAGAACCTATATAAGTGACTATGAAGCCGGATTTCTTGGCATCAATACAATTGCAAATATAGATTTTGAAGGCGTTATTCTGGACATGAGTAAAATCTTTGAAACCTCCAATCAGGAAAGTGCAGAGATCGTCCTCCGGAACAGAACCACCATGATCAGACAGCTGGATAAGAAGATAATCATCTCCGGAATAGACAACGGATATTATTATGGTAAGATTAAGGATGTACCATACGACTATATGGAGGGTAATTACCTTTCCAGGGAAGTAACAAGGAACGAATTGCAGAATAAATTCTGGCATGGAGAACATCTTATTTTCCATGAGGATGGAGTTGAAAGGGTTTCTGACGAATACTGATGGGAGAAAATAAAGAGGGCGCAGGGAGCCTCAAGGTAACAGGGATAGATGTTTCTTTTTTGGAAGATGGAAAGATTTTTGACTTTTGGTATGACAAAATGCCTGTTTCCCGCAGACAGAAAATAGATCTGGTAAAACCTTTAAAGGGTAAACTTTTATCGCTTGGTGCCGGGATCCTTTTTACCGAGGGACTTAAGAAGCTTGGTTTGGAAGGGGCTGAGATTGGCCTTTTGGAAAATAAAAAACCATATATTATTGGCGCAGATGGTCTGTACTTTAACCTGTCACATTCAGGAGGTATGGCTGTGTGCGCTTTTTCTGATTCCGAAGTGGGAATAGATATAGAAAAGAACAAGGAATTTAAGGATAGCCTTGTGGACTATGTCTTCGATGACCGGGAAAAAGAGTTTGTTTCAAGGCTTTCAGATGATGACAATAAGAGAAATGCTCTTTTTACAAGTATCTGGACCATGAAGGAAAGCATCATGAAGTTTACCGGAAAGGGCATATCCATGGTGCCAAAGAGTATATTTGTGGATTTGTCAGCTGCTGACAATATGGGTGATATGAGCGTAGCGGCAATTTACCATAACGGGAAGCTGATTCCTGAACTTAAGCTGTCAACACTTAGGATTCCCGCAAATCCGGATTATCAGGTGTGTGTATGCTCTAAGTATGCTTTATCTTCAAGGGACATCGAGATGTTTGATCATAGGTCCTGAGGGAATTTCAACTGTCTTAGTTCGCAGTTCTGGATCAGGTTATCCCAGAATTTCTCCAAGGGAGTGCGTTCTATCTGAGAGATAATGCTGCAGTTCATGGCGCCGTGCCCAACAATCAGCACATCTTTGTTTTCTTTTAATGCCGGTGATATTACTTCCTTAAGAAAAGAACCGGTTCTTGCAAAAAGCTCTTCAAAGGATTCCGCGCCGCCCTGTTTTACATAGCTTACAGGATTTACAAAAAGATCGTTTATGGGGCAGGAGGGATTGTTGAAGTACCCTGTAACTCCCTCAAATTCGCCGAAGGCCATTTCCTTTAATCTGTCATCTGTGATTATGGGAGTGTTTGTTCCCTGAAGAAAGATTTCTGCCGTCTCCTTTGCTCTTATAAGGGGAGATGAGTAGCAAATGTCAAAGGCTATATCCTTATATTTTTCACGGGCCGCTCTCGCTGCCTCTTTTCCCTCTTCATTAAGCGGAATGTCTATCTGACCCTGCAGCTTTTGAAGGGCATTCCAGTCTGTTTTTCCATGTCGCATTATATAAAGCATCAGTTTTCCTCTATAATATTCTGGTTGATTTATATCTGCCAAACCGATATTATGTTTAGTGTTGTTTTGGGATATTGTTTGTATTATATCACAGGAGTTTTTATGAGTATTTTAAATGTTGAACATCTGACCCATGGATTTGGTGACAGAGCGATTTTTGATGATGTGTCCTTCAGACTTCTGAAGGGTGAACATATAGGACTGGTTGGCGCCAATGGAGAAGGTAAGTCAACCTTCATGAATATTATTATAGGTAAGCTTATGCCTGATGCAGGCAAGATTGAGTGGGCCAAGAACGTTAAGGTAGGATACCTTGATCAGCATGCTGTGTTAAAAGAGGGCATGACTATAAGAGACGTTCTGGCTTCTGCCTATGAGCCTTTATATGCCATGGAGACAAGGATGAATGAGATCTGCGATGCCATGGGAGAGGCTGATGAGAAGCAGCTTGAGGAATACATGGAAGAGCTGGGTACGATTCAGGATCTTTTGACTAACAGAGATTTCTATCTTATCGATTCCAAGATTGAAGAGGTTTCAAGGGCTCTGGGATTTTTGGAACTGGGACTGGACAGAGATGTGACTGAGCTTTCCGGAGGTCAGAGAACCAAGATTCTTTTGGGAAAACTTCTTTTGGAGAAGCCTGATATTCTTTTGCTGGATGAGCCTACCAACTATCTGGATGCAGAGCACATTGTATGGCTTACAAGGTACCTTCAGGATTACGACAACGCCTTTATCCTGATCTCACACGACATTCCTTTTTTGAACAGCGTCGTTAATATCATCTATCATATGGATGGCACGACTCATTCTCTGGACCGGTACGTTGGAGACTATGACAAGTTCATGGAAGTCTATGAGATGAAGAAGTCTCAGAGGGAGGCGGCCTACAACAGACAGCAGCAGGAGATCGCCGATCTTAAGGATTTCGTTGCAAGAAATAAGGCGAGAGTAGCTACAAGAAATATGGCCATGGCCCGTCAAAAGAAATTGGACAGCATGGATATCATAGAGAAGGTTCAGGAAAAACCAAAGCCTGAGTTTAACTTCAAAGTGGCAAGAACACCGGGCAAAGTTATCTTTGAGACTAAGGACCTGGTTATAGGATATGACGAGCCCTTATCATCACCTCTTAATATCACCTTTGAGAGGGGATCAAAGATTGTTCTTACTGGAGCCAACGGTATAGGTAAGACAACACTTTTAAAGAGTATTCTTGGACTTATCCCTGCTATTTCAGGAAGTGTTGAGCTTGGTGAAAATGTTGCCATCGGCTATTTTGAGCAGGAGATGTCTCCTGATATTGAGACAACCTGTATGCAGGAAATCTGGAACGAGTTTCCGGGCTTTTCACAGTATGAGGTAAGATCAGCCCTTGCCAAGTGCGGACTTACCACAAAGCATATCGAGAGTAAATGTAAGGTTTTATCCGGTGGTGAGCAGGCAAAGGTACGTCTTTGCAAGCTTATAAACAGAGAGTCCAATCTTCTTGTATTGGACGAGCCCACAAATCACCTGGATGTTGATGCCAAAGAGGAGCTTCACAGAGCCCTTTCAGAGTATAAGGGAAGTATCCTGATGGTATGCCATGAGCCGGATTTCTATGCTGATCTGGCTACCCAGGTAATGGACTGCACAAAGTGGACCACTAAGATTTAACCCAAATGGACCTAGGGGGCGGAGTTCGTTGTTCAATTTTACGAAGTAATTAGTGTGACAGTTCTGTGATGTTAATATTGCTAGAATTATTCATATAAGGGCGCAAACGCAGTGTTTATGCGGCGTTGAGCTGTCCAAATTAAGACCCACATCAAGTTGTTTAATATAATCAGCAAGATAATCAGCAAATAAGTTTGAACCTGAGTTTGAATTTGTGTTTGAACGTATTGGGCTTTGAAAAAGAACCAGTGGCTTGATGTGATGGATCGGAGGGAAATATGAATACAATAGCAATGGATAACAGAGCTTATAACGGATACGGATATTATTCAAGAAGCGAAATGAGAATTCGCGCCAACAGAAAATGGCGCATGCAGATAGTAAGACGTCAGAGAATTGCTCTGGCTGTATCTATTGCAGTAGTTCTTTCAATAGTTATCTTTTTTGCAGCTTCTATCATGATAAAGGCTCAGAACAACGGCATCGAGCCTATGGTTAAGTATTACACGGTGGCCATGGTTCATGGAGGGGATACCCTCGAGAGCCTTGCAAAGGAGAGTTTTTCTTCAGACCACTACGACAGCTTTGACGCATATATAAATGAAATTCTGAGGATTAACCACCTGGATGACCCTGAGGATCTTAAGGCCGGGGAGAATGTTGTTATTCCATATTATGATATTTACAGATGAAGCAGGTCTCAAATGTATATCATTGAGCCTTGCAAAATACCTGATGTGAGGTTTTATGATACGAGCAGTACTTTGGGATTTAGATAATACACTTTTGGATTTTGATGTGGCTGAGAAGGAAGCACTCACCAGGGAGTTCAAGGAATTCGGCCTTGGTGAGTTCACTGATCAGATGTTAAAAGATTATATGGTCATCAACAGAAGGCGGTGGCAGGCTCTGGAACGTGGCGAAATGGAGAAACAGGAAGTCTTGGAAGGGCGCTACCGTGAATTTTTTGCGTTTCTGGGAAAAGACACTTCTATAGCTGCGGCCTTTAATGACAGGTATCAGGAGCTCCTTGGTGAGACCATATGCTTCAGGGATGATTCCTATGAACTTGTTAAGGGCATGAAGGGGAAGGTACTTCAGTGCATGGCATCCAACGGCACCAAGAAGGCTCAGACCGGAAAGCTTAAGAACTCAGGCTTTGACAAGCTCTTTGATCTATTCTTTATCTCTGAGGAGATTGGAGCAGAGAAGCCGGCTGTGGAGTTTTTTGATGTGTGCTTTGATGAGATCAATAAGTGGCTTATGGAAAATGAAGCTGCTCTTCCTTACTCCGGTGGTAAGTACCTTGGAGAAATCAGTAAGGATGAGATGATCATCATCGGAGATTCTCTGACCAGCGATATCCGGGGTGGAAATAACGCCGGAATCAAGTGCTGCTGGTACAATCCCAAGGGACTGGAGCGCAGCGCGGATTTGAAGATTGACTACGAGATTAAGAATTTGCAGGATGTAACGGGGATTCTTGATGAATTAAAATGATGTATTTAAAGAGGCTGACAGTTCTGGTTTGTTCGGAACGGTCAGCCTCTATTTTATTGTAATTGTTTAATGAAGTAGATGGCTGTTTGAAGTGGTTGGCTATTTGGGAGGAATTTCGCTGACGATCGTCCTGGCGCGAGCGGCGGGTTCCATGGGGCGGTGGGCCGTCGCGCCGGGGCGAACGGTGAATCTAAGTGAATTCTTAGATTATAAAATAGCGCACTGTTCTTTGATCATACCAATGAAATCCTCAACCTTCATGGCTCCAAGGTCCTGTTTTCCCTCTTCACCATCACGGGCTCTTACGGA
>JAILMY010000167.1 GCA_024692165.1 Butyrivibrio sp.
GACTGCCAGAACAGTACCGGTGTAATATCTCATAAGACTATAGTTGCCAACCATCCATGGGTGACAGACCCCGAGGAAGAATGGAAGCAGATAGAAGAAGAAAAGAACGAGGCTCTTGATCCCGGATATGATTTCGGAAACGCTCCGAAAGAACCGGACGAAGAAGATGAAGACGGAGAGGAATAGATAGATGGAAAACAGCACTTACTGGGCTAACAGATTCAAGGCTCTTGAAGACAGACAGTACCGGAAGAGTGCTGCTTTCGTTGAAGGGCTCAAAGCTAAATTTGATTATGCGGATGATGAGCTGGAAACAAGCCTGTATAAGTGGTATTCAAAGCTTATGAAGAATACTGACGCTCCGTCCCTTAATGACGCAAAGAAGCTTTTGAAGGAAAACGAGCTGAAGGAGTTCCACTGGACCCTTGAGCAATATGAAAAGTATGCCAAAGAGCACGGCTTGGATCCTGAATGGATAAAGAAGCTCGAGAATGCATCAGCAAGGAAACATATATCCCGTTATGAACAGATACAGCTGCAGATGAGGCAGACAGAAGAAAAGCTGTATGCCGAATACAATAACGAGTGTTACGGATATCTCGGAGAGCTTGTGGAGGATTCATACTATCACACTGCATACGAGATTGAAAAAGGCACCGGCATAGGGATAGACCTGCACAAGCTGGACAGGGACACTGTAGAGAAGTACCTGACACACCCGTGGTGCCAGGACGGGAAGGTTTTCTCGGATAGAATATGGCAGCGCAAGGATGAACTCGTGAGAACCCTTGATCAGGAGCTCACACGTCAGCTGATAACCGGCACAGATCCGCAGAAAGCAATAGATGCTATATCCGATAAATTCGACGTCAGCAAACGTCAGGCAGGCACCCTGGTAATGACAGAATCTGCCGCCATAGCTTCCGAGGCTTCGAAGGATTCCATGAAGAACCTGGGCGTTGAAGAATATGAGATACTGGCCACACTCGACTCTCGTACTTCAGAGATGTGTCAGGAGATGGACGGCCAGCACTTCCGGATGTCGGAATACAATCCCGGTCTTACCGCTCCGCCCTTCCATCCCAACTGCCGCAGCACCACCATTCCGTATTTTGACGATGAATTTAACACCGGCGAGACCAGAGCCGCCAGGGACAAGAACGATAAAGACTATGAACGTGTTCCTGCGGATATGAAGTACGGGGAGTGGAAAGAGAAGTACATAGATGAAAAACCGGTTGAAAAATCTGAAAAAGATGATACAATAAAGTTAGAAGAGCAAGGCAGAATCGGAATCATGAAAGATCTTTCAGATATTGATAAAATGAAAGGCAATGATGATATTCAGAAGTTTGCAGAACAACTTGCCGACAATTTGAACATCGATAGAACAAGGATACCGGTGGAAGTGATTCCTTTAGGCTATAATGGCAATAGCCCAGTAGACACTAGCAGAGCTGATATTTCTCAAGTATGCCATTTTGATGCTTTACAGCTTAAAAAAGACGATCCTAGATCAATGGAGCATAGGATTAAAACAGCGTTTCATGAGAGTTATCACGTTTCACTTGACGGATATGAATGGGATGCACTTGATAAAAAAGGAATGCTGATTTCATCTTGGGCAGACTTGGAAGATACTTTTGCTGAATCATCAGCTCACTATCTTACCCAAGAATATGGAATTGGTAAAAAATTAGCACCTGCATATTCTGATAAGTTGGTAAGAAATTTGCCTAGACTAAAGCAACTGGAGGAGTTTAAGGAATGTAACACTATCCAAGATTTCGGTAGGGTTGCTTTTGAAAAAAGAAAAAAGGGGCAAAATGGTGTTCTTAAGGGTTTAATAAAAAGGATGAAGCAAGTCGAGTTGCCTAAAGGATATCAAACTCAGTATTTCGATTATATCAGAGAAAATAAAGATGAATTGTATAAAATGATTGATGAAAGTATGCCTGGTATAATTCGTTCAAAAGAAACATATATCAATCGGATGGAAGAAATGATGAAGTTTGTAGAAAATACAGGAATGACTCCAAGTACTGACGGTCCGTATTTTGAATTTTTGGCATGTGCCATGCAAATGATTGGGGTGAAGTGATATGATAGGCATGATAGTTGAAGAATATATCGTCAATAGGGAAAATCAGAGAGAAATAACAGATATGTTAACGGATTATTATGCAACAGACGTCATTATTGCTGATCAAAATAAGCGCAAAGAAGAAAAGATTATTAAAAGGTTGACCGAGATGAATGAAAAAGATATTTTAGAGTTATTCAAAAAAGGTTCTTTTGCATATTGAAAGGTTTGATGATATTAGAGAAAAAGAAATGAAAAAGTATTTTCCTACTGCATTGGCATATTTCAAAGACATGTTGAAGGGCTTGTGATTATCATGAAAAAAACAAAAAAGCTACAATTTAATATAAGTGATGA
>JAILMY010000189.1 GCA_024692165.1 Butyrivibrio sp.
TATAAGTCGATTGCAAAAATCAACAAGAATTCCCCTCTTTATCTTTTAACAGATGACGACAAGTCTCGCAATGATGCGATTGAAATAAAAGAAAGAGCAAGGCAGCTTCAAGGAAATATTCTGGGACTTAATAACCAGGAAGATAAATCTTCTCTGGATCATTCCTCTGCATATACTTCCGACGAAGAAAAAGTTTTTGCTTCTTATATAGGAAAGACTCCTGAAAGTGATATTGGGAATATCGGTTTTGCGATTGAAGTTTCTTCACTTGCATCCGCTCAGGTCAACACCGGTAAATATCTTCCAAAGGATGCTATAGGACTTACTCCTGAAAACTACGCATTCGATGTAAGGATGAGCGGTCAGGAATTTGAATTCCAGTTCAGTATCTATCAGGGTGACAGGAATATAGATGCTCAGGAAAAGATATCCAGGCTCATCAACAGAGCAGGTATCGGACTTTCTTCTGAAGTAATAGAGGATTCCCAGGGAAGAAGTGCACTAGAGATATCCTCAACCCGCACCGGACTTAAGGCCGGCGAATCAAGTCAGTTTGAGATATATGAAAGTGCCAGCCCTCTGGCAAAGGGATCTGTTTCCTTCTTAGGTCTCGATCAGGTATCCGCACCGGCTACCAACGCCCACTTCACATTAAATGGCGAAGACAGGGCTGCCATTTCCAACAAGTTCACCGTTGGCGGCAAATTCGAAATTCAGATAAAAGATACAACCAAGACCACCGGAGCTATATACGTAGGTGTCAAAAAAGATAACGAAGCCCTTAAGAACCACATCACCTCCCTTATCGAGAACTACAACGACTTCATCGATGAGGCTTCAGGTAACAAGGATGTTAAGTTTAAGAGCGACAAGCTCAAATCTGAGATGATCGGCATTGCAAAACAGCACATGACAAACATCGAAGATACCGGAATAAAACTTGAGGCAAGCGGAAAGCTTTCAATAGATGAAGAGCTTCTTACCCAGGCAATATCCGGAGCAGAAAGTACCGAAGCACTTTCACCGGTAAAACAGTTTGCAGAATCCCTGATAAACAAGACCAAGGATATATCTGTAGATCCTATGAAGTATGTGGACAGACCGGTTGTTAATTACAAGAACCCTGACAACAAAGATAACTCCACATCTCCATACATCACCAGTGAATATTCCGGTATGATGTTTAACAATTACTGCTAACACAGTCATAAAACATATAGAAGCCTTACGGCTTCGGTCATACCACTGCAGGGGTATGATTTGAAATTATACACGTTGTCGCAGGTTACAACAGCGGCAGCAAAAACACGGCGAACCCAAAAAGTTCGCCGTGTTTTTTTGGGGCAAGGCCCCTGATAATCCATATATGTGCTCTTACTGTGCTGCCACCATGTCCAGAGCAGCTCTTACAACCTGATCCATGTTGTAATACTTGTACTGTCCAAGGCGTCCTCCGAAGAGGATGTTCGGATACTCTTTTGCCATATCCACATACTGTGTATAGAGCTTGTTGTTCTTGTCATCGTTCATGGGATAGTATGGCTCATCGCCGTGCTTCCAGTTTGCCGGATACTCTTTTGTTATGATGGTTCCCTTGCCCTGGCCATACTCGAAGTGCTTGTGCTCTATGATCCTTGTGTAAGGTACTTCTCTCTCGGTATAGTTTACAACAGCGTTGCCCTGATAATTGTCAACATCAGGAAGGTCCTCAGTTTCAAAGCGAAGTGATCTGTACTCCAGAGTTCCCAGCTTGTAGCCAAAGAATTCATCGATCATACCGGTGAAAAGGATCCTGCCAAAGCTGTCGCCGTTTACGGATTCGAAAGGCTCTGCAGGAATATTGCCTTCCATCTTCACAAAGTCATAATAATCCACTCCGGTCTTAACTGTTATGCTGCCGGGCAAAGATGACTTTTCATCATCCTGCTTAATAAGAAGAAGTCTCTCCACCAAAGCAGTGTACCCACCCATAGGAATTCCCTGATATCTGTCATTGAAATAGTTGTTGTCATAAACAAATCTCATGGGGAGTCTCTTTATGATAAAGGATGGAAGCTCTGTACAGTCTCTTCCCCACTGCTTCTCAGTGTATCCCTTTATCAGCTTCTCATAGATATCGCGGCCTGCAAGAGAAAGCGCCTGCTCCTCAAGATTGGCAGGTTCAAACTCATCAGCTGCTCTCTCCTTCCTGATCCTGTCTACCTCAGCGTCAGCCTGCTTCTTAATGATCTCTTTGGCCTCCATAGGAGTCCTGATATTCCACATCTTGCTGAAGGTGTTCATATTGAAAGGAAGGTTGTAGAGCTCATCCTTGTAAACAGCCACAGGACTGTTGATGTAATTGTTGAACTCGGTAAACTCGTTTACATAATCCCAGACTTCCTTATCTGAAGTGTGGAAAATATGAGCACCATACTTGTGAACATTGATGCCCATTCTGTTCTCGGTATATATATTGCCAGCCACATGGTCTCTCTTATCAATGACAAGTACAGCTTTTCCCTGCATTGCCATCTCATGAGCAAACACCGCGCCAAAAAGGCCTGCTCCAACCACCAGATAATCGTACTTCATATAATCTCTCTCCTTTTGTCCGAGAATAAAAAAAATCCCATGGACTTGTACATTATAGCAAATCCACGGGATTTTTAAAATTTCAATTATTAGCTATTAGCATATAAGCAACTGATGTTGCTGCCTGATTAGTCTGCCTGATACTTATCAAGCTGTGAGAAGTCACCCATCATATCAAGGATCTTCTTACGTCCAGCCTTGTTAAGCTTAACATACTGCTGCATAACGCGGTTCTCAACAATCTTATCACCTATAACGATGCTAGCAATGGTACATATACTTGGACTGAAGCTCAGGCGGAATACTTCAATACGCATATTCAACCTACCTATAAGCGTGCGTCTGTATCTGCGGTAGGAGGATAATTCTCTTGTAATGATTTTGCAGAAGTGCCATCCCAATAGCTGGCATCAACCTTAATCTGTGCATAAGCGTCATTGCTTACGGTATAAGGATACACCTGCTCGTCTGCAAAATCATTACAAGAGAATTATCCTCCTACCGCAGATACAGACGC
>JAILMY010000191.1 GCA_024692165.1 Butyrivibrio sp.
ATTTATAACCAGCAGTGCAGACTGGGGAGTAACAAGAAGCTATGACCTGACCTACAAAATGGAAATGGAAGATTGTGAGGGTAATCTTCTGATCACAAGCGTTGAATAGAATGAACTGCAATAAAAGAGGCTGTCGCAATGGTGTGCTACCCGTCAAGAGGACAGTGAATAATTAAAATGTTTCGTGCCGCCAGTCGAGCAATCGGCTGGCGGTATTCTTATGCAGCCAAATAGTACTGTTCATGATATTCTGCCGGCGTCATTAGATGAAGATTTCGTTGGATTCTCTGTGTATTATAGTAGTTGATGTAGTCCTCTATAGCAGAGACCAGATCCTCTCTTGAAGTAAAACGTTTACCATAGTATTTCTCACGTTTCAGAATTCCCCAGAAGCCCTCCATCGGACCATTATCAATGCAGTGTGCAACTCTCGACATACTTTGCTTCATGTGGTGTTTTTTCAACCTCGTACAGAATTGCTTGCTTGTATATTGGAATCCTCTGTCACTGTGAAACAGCGGGTGGGCATCCGGCTCTAATGCCACAGCATCATCAAAGGTATTCATGACCAATGGATTGTCATTATGATCTCCGATCCTGAACGCTACGATTCTCCGGTCGTAAAGATCCAGGATAGCACTCAGGTATACCTTGTGAACCTCGATACCGGTGTAATACTTGAACTCCGTTACGTCCGTAAGCCATTTCTCGTTAGGAGCATCAGCATGAAAGTCCCGGTTCAGGTAATTTCTGGCGATATGTGCCGGATCATTGCTGTTTCTGGTGCAGCTCTTCGGCTTCCACTTAATTGTGGACTGAATCCGCTCTTTACGGCAGATTCTTAAGACTCGTTTATCATTGACGTCAATGTTATGATGCCTTTCCAGTTCATCCCTAATCCGCCTGTATCCCATATCCGGATGTGCTTCATGGATGCCCCTGATTTTCTTGGCGATTTCTTTGTTATCCCTCTCACTGAAACTGACAGGATCCTTCAGCCAGCGATAGTAAGCACCGCGTGAGAGGTGAAGGTACTCACAAAGCCTTTGCACGGGATAGTTCTTTTCCTCCGATAGCTCTTTGATCGCCTGATATTTATATAGATTCCGAGTCAGAGATAGCGATCTTTCATCTCTAACTCTCTGACTTTTTTTAACAGGTCATTCTCCATCTGGAGATCACGGTTCTTTCTTTCCAACTCCGCGATTTTATCCCTGAGTTCTTCTCCCGGGGACCTTGCAGGCTGCGTTCCAGCACGCCTGCCACGCCGGTCTTCGAGACCTTCCGCGCCCATCTTCTCATACTTTAATACCCAGTTCCTTACTTGTTGATAAGAGCATTCATATTTTAATGCCATGGCTCCATAGTTCTTATCGTTAGCAAGGCAATCTAAAACGATTTCAAGACGTTCTTCATAAGTTGTCCCTCTGGCTTTCCTCATGTAGCTTCCCCCTCCGCTTCCGCGGCATTTGATTTTTCCAAGAGTATTATAACTCTCTAGCCAGCGTTGGAGTTGGGTTTTTGAACGGAGGCCATAGCGTGCTGCAACTGCTTGTAAGGATCCTTTACCTTCAAGATAATCATTTACAGCAGATATCTTCAGTTCCAGGGAATAGGCCTTAAAGGATTTTTGTTCCAATAAACCAGCAGGACCTTCGTTCTGATAAATATCTATCCACTTCCTAAATGATTCTGTTCCGCTACCAGATAATCCAGCCTGTCTGGCTGCTTCCCGGATTCCAATCTCATCCCTGAGATACTTTTCTACCAGCTCCACTTTCAGAACCGGATCAATCTTTTTTCTTTCTGACATAGAAATACCCCCAAGTAGGTTTTATATTTCAGTGTCCTACTTGGGGGTAGCATATCACAATGCGGCAGCCTCTTTGAAAAGAAGGGGGAGTTTATCAGCCATCAATGGCTATGTATTTTTTCTCTGCTTCGATCTGTTTTGCATCTTTCTTGGGTATTTTAAGAGTCAGGACGCCGTTTTCGTATTTAGCGGTGATAT
>JAILMY010000195.1 GCA_024692165.1 Butyrivibrio sp.
TGATATCAAGGCTGGTAAGATCGAGTACAGACTTGACAAGGCTAACATCATCCACGTTCCAGTTGGAAAGGCATCTTTCACAGAGGAGCAGCTTGAGCAGAACTTCAACGCTCTTATGGATGCTATCACAAAGGCTAGACCATCATCTGTTAAGGGTCAGTACCTCAAGAGCATCACTCTTGCAACAACAATGGGCCCTGGTGTAAAGGTTGTAGCTAACAAGTATTAATTTATTTGTATATCTAGAGCTTAAAGCGTCAAACCGAAAGGTTTGGCGCTTTTTTCGTATTTATTGTCACCTTATGTAATTGCATCTTGCTTTATGGGTGTTATACTTTTATTTATGGGAAAAAAGAGAAAAGATTTAAATGAATATGATTACGATTTTGAGACAGATAAGAATTATGACATGAAGGGAAGGCGAGGTCCAAACATTGCAGTTCTTGCATTTGTTGTGACGTTGCTGGCCGTTCTTTCCATAGGGGGCATTTTCCTTTTAATCATACACAGCGCCAAGACTCAGAAGAGTGACAGCATTGTTGATCAGACTCTTTCAAAATGGGAAATCATCCCTGAATCTGCCTGGCCTAAGGCAAGTGATGGCACTGCTTCGCAGAAAGAATCAGCAAGTTCAGATCAGGTAGAAATAAGTATTCCGGAAGAGGATAAGGATTACACACATGTTATAGAAACTACATATGGGGATAGTATTACCATAGGCTTTGCAGGAGATATCCTCTTTGATACGAATTATGCTGTGGGTAATGCCTTTAGCAGAAGTGGAAATTCCGCGACAGGAGTTGTAGGTAACAGCCTCCTTTCCAGGATGAATGCAGTGGATATAATGCTGGTAAATAACGAGTTTCCTTACTCTAACGGTGGAGCGCCGAGGGAGGGCAAGACCTTTACCTTCAGGGCTAGGCCTGAGTCTGCAAGGATACTTAATGATATGGGCGTAGATATTGTGGGCCTGGCCAACAACCATGCCTTTGACTACGGCGAAACAGCTCTCAGAGATACCTTCGATGCTCTGGACAGCGTTGGAGTTGAATATATCGGAGCCGGCAGGAATATAGATGAGGCATCACATCCTGTGTATTATATTACCCAGAATGGCTTCAAGATCGCCTTTATCTGTGCTACACAGATTGAGAGACTGCCTGATCCCGATACAAGGGAAGCTACAGCCACATCTGCAGGAGTTTTCAGATGCCTTGACGATACTGCTCTTTTGGATAGAATCAGAATCGCCAAGGAGAAGGGGGCTTTTGTTGTGGTATTTATTCATTGGGGAACAGAAGGCACCACTGATATTGACTATCTTCAGACAGACCAGGCCAAAGATATCACGGCAGCCGGAGCTGATCTGGTCATAGGAGCACATCCGCATGTACTGCAGAAGATTGATTATGTAAATGATGTGCCGGTGGTTTATAGTCTAGGCAACTATATCTTTAACTCCAAGACCATGGATACCTGTATGATGGTTGCAACCATCGACTGGGAGAAAAATGTTTCTCTGCAGATGATTCCCGCAATCCAGAGTGACTGCAAGGTTATGGAGGCCTTCGATGCCGAGAAACGGCGTATTATCGGCAATATGGCAGCTATGTCTCCAGGAATCCATATAGACAGTGAAGGAAACATTACCAGATAGTTCAGAAAGTATCCTCAATTTTTCGGTTTTCTTTAATCGATATTTAATTTAGTTTATTCTCAGTTCATTGTAATTGACTTCTTCAGAACATAGAATTTAAACAGAAGGAGCATGACAATGAGAGACTTTCTGCGCAAACTATTTACCGGGCGCTATGGTTCATACGGAACTGATGAATTGACAAGGTTCTTTTTAAGGGCAGCGATTGTCCTTTTGGTATTATCACTTATCATCGAACCTCTGTGGTTCCTGTACTTTGGCACCATTATAATGCTGGCAATGTGCTATCTCCGGCTCTTTTCCCGAAACATTACAAAGCGTACCAGGGAAAACGATATCTACAAGCGCCAGATTCGTAAATTAAATAGCTTTTTCAAAAGGAAAGACAGATAAAGTCCACTAAATGCCTAGAGAGCATTCGGTGGACTTTTTGTTGCCATCAACGTTTCGCGGCATGCACCAAAATCTGTGAATGGTAACGTTGAATAAAAAGCATTAAAACTCTATAATGTATGTTGGGTTTATATGAAATCATTGGAGGCTTGTTATGCAAATACTTATTGTTGGCTGCGGTAATGTGGGACAGACTCTTGTCCAGCAGCTTAGCAAAGAAGGACATAATATTACTGTTATAGAGGAAAAAAGTGCTGTACTCCAGAGCGTTGTTAACAGCTATGACGTTATGGGTGTTGTGGGCAATGGCGCCAGCTATTCTATCATGAAGGATGCAGGAATCGACAAGGCTGAGCTGATGATCGCAGTAACAGATTCGGATGAGCTCAATCTCTTGTGCTGCCTTATAGCTAAGAAGGCAGGTAACTGTCATACCATCGCCAGAGTAAGAAATCCTATTTACAAGAAAGAGATAAGTTTCATTAAAGAGGAACTTGGTCTTTCCATGGTAATCAATCCTGAGGAAACAGCTGCGAACGAAGCTGAAAGACTTCTTAAACTTCCGTCAGCTACCAAGATTGAGACCTTTGCCAGAGGAAGAGCCGAGCTTGTTAAGCTTGTCATTGACGAGAATTCAAGACTTTGTGACAAGGCTCTTAAGGATATTCCTCCGGATCTTAAAAAACATGTACTTATATCTGTTGTTTCAAGGGATAACCAGGTTTATATTCCTGATGGTAATTTCATTATTCGCGCAGGAGATGAGGTTACTATTTGCGGATCCAGCAAGAATACCATCAATTTCTTCAAAAAGCTTGGACTTCCGGCTGCCAAGGTGCATTCAACCATGATCATTGGCGGAGGAGAGACTGCAGTTTATCTTGCCGAGCACCTTATTGCTCTGGGTATCAAGGTTATCATTTTTGAACGTGATCTGGGCAGATGCAAGGAACTGTCTGATCTGCTCCCTCAGGCTCTTATAATCTACGGCGACGGAACAGATAAGGATATGCTCCTTGAGGAGGGCGTTACAAGGGTTGAATCCTTTGTGGCTCTCACCAACCTTGATGAAGAGAATATTATGCTTTCCATGTATGTGAAGAGCATAAATCCCAAGGCTAAGCTTATTACCAAGGTTCACAGAGTAAACTATGGTGATATCATTGGCTCTTTGAATATCGGAAGTGTTATTTATCCAAAGAATATCACTGCGGACCGAATCGTACAGTTTGTAAGAGGTATGTCCGCTACCAAGAACAGCAATATTGAGACCCTTTACAGACTCAATGACGACAGGGTTGAAGCGCTTGAGTTTATAGTAAGGACAGGAAGCCCTGTAATAGGTACACCTCTTGCAAAGCTCAATCTCAAGAAGGGAATCCTTATTGCCTGCATAAATCATAATGGTGAGATCATATCACCTTCCGGTGACACTGTTATAAAAGATAAGGATTCTGTTATTGTAGTAACGACCTTGACCGGACTTAAAGATATTAGTGATATATTGGAGAACCGATAAATGAATTATTCAATGGTCAGATATGTATTATTCAGGCTCCTTAGGGTAATGGGATGGCTGATGATACTGCCGCTTATTGTGGCGCTAATTTACAGAGAATATGACAGTGCGTTGTCTTTTCTTGCACTGGCAGTGATCTCAAATGTTGTAGGTCTTCTGGGATCTTTGAAAAAGCCTGCTAACAGAGTTATTTATGCAAAAGAGGGATTTGCCATTACAGCGGTTGCATGGCTTGTAATGAGTGCCATCGGCGCAATTCCTTTTGTGATCACCGGGACAATCCCGAATTATATAGATGCTCTCTTTGAGACTATATCAGGCTTTACTACAACAGGAGGCAGTATTCTTACCTCTGTTGGTTTTATCGAGAAGAGTGTGCAGTTCTGGAGAACCTTTACACACTGGATCGGTGGTATGGGCGTTTTGGTATTCCTTCTGGCGGTAGTACCTATGGCGGATGGATACAGCATGCACCTTATGCGGGCAGAAAGCCCGGGACCTGTGGTAGGTAAGATTGTTCCCAAGGTAAAAGATACTGCGAAGATCCTCTACACCATTTATTTTGGAATCACTGTTTTGGAGGCCACATTGCTGTTTATTTCAGGCCTTCCACTCTATGATGCCATCACCATTTCTTTTTCAACGGTGGGAACCGGAGGTTTTGCGGTTCGTGACTCGGGAATGGGAGATTATTCCACCCTGAGCCAGGCAATCATCATAGTATTTATGATGCTCTGCGGCGTGAACTTTACGGTTTACTATTTCCTTCTTCGCGGAAAGCCCAAGGAAGCCTTTGCAATTGACGAAGTAAAATACTATTTCGGAATCATTTTCCTGGCAGCAGGAATTGTTACCGTTAATATCTACAGGGCAGGAGTGCTGGCAGATCCTAAGATGGCATTCCATCATTCCCTCTTTTCCGTGGTATCAATTATGACCACAACGGGATTTGGAACCCTGAACTTTGATGAATGGCCCATGCTCAGCAAACTCATACTGGTATGCCTTTCCTGCGTTGGAGCCTGTGCCGGTTCTACGGGCGGCGGATTTAAAGTATCAAGAGCACTTATCATCATCAGAAATGCCAGAAATGAGCTGAATTTCATGGTTCATCCAAAGGCCATCAAGAGAGTATATATGGATGGTCATTCCGTCAGCGGAACTACTGTTAAGTCAGTTACAGCTTATCTTGGCATATATGTGATAACCTTTATGACGTCCACATTGCTGGTTTCCCTGGATAACTTTGACTTCCAGACTACAGTGACCTCAGTTGTAGCTACACTCAACAATATCGGTCCCGGCCTTGGAATGGTTGGCCCTGTGGGAAATTACTCAGAGTTTTCCTATTTATCCAAGATCGTGCTTATGTTTGACATGCTGGCAGGAAGACTTGAACTCCTTCCGCTGTATGTAATACTGAAGCCCAAAACCTGGAAAAGAGGCTACAATTATTAAATTCATATAAAAAACAGCAATAAATGTTGTTGTAAATTGTGTCCAAAGTGTGATAAAATCGAGTAGGTTTTGTGAAAAAGGAGATTTTGTGACGATATATGAGTAGGACAAAGAAGATTATTGCTTCATTTGTCGCTGTTTTACTTATTTGCTCATTATTGACCGCCTCGGTGATATACACTAGGAATCGTCAGGGAGCAGAGATGTCTGTGGATGACGAGGTTTATGAGGATGCTGAGAATACTCTCATGGGATTTTTGGGAATGGAAGACGAGAAGACCCCACTTGAGAGCACCCCGGAGGGTATTGGAACAGAAGACGCGGGGCTTAATGACAATGCCAGAATGACTCAGAGAGTAACTATTGTTAGTGATGCAGGCGTTCTTCCAATCAGTGGAACAGTGTCTAAGGTTCAGGATGCTTTTTATCCGGGAACCTATGAAGTGAAATTTAGTAATAAAGCAATATTGACAGGTCTCGCCACTATAAGGGTATCCCTTAATGTTGATCAGGGAGAGACAGTTTACATACTGACAGGCACAAGAGAGACCGGCTATACCCAGTATGATGTTGTAACTGCCGGCGTAGACAATGTGGTATCCTTTGATACCAGCGTTCTTCAGGATTATACAATATCTACAACAGATATTATCGGTGCTCAGGAAGCCATGGCCAGCCTGATGAAATGAGACAATGAAATGACAGAACAAAAGCCTATTTTGCATTTAAGTGCAAAGTAGGCTTTTTTAATATTTCAAGATGAGCAAAAGAAATGATATGGTATCCAAAGTGTTTTGACACTTTATGAGATCAGCTTTGCCTCCCTTAGAGTGCAGTAGGAGCCGTCCTCTTCTTCATATACATCAAATATCCCCTCCACTGTGACCTCATCTCCCTGGGTCGGATAGTCATCCGGGTATTTATAGTCATCTGTTAGTATAAATTCTACGCCCTGAGAGCAACAGGCAGTTGCATCCATTATTATGCAGGCAAAATAACGCTTTCCGCTTCGCTGATCAAAATAATCCGAGTAGAGACCCTTCATTTTGATAGTTTTACCAATAAATTTTTCAGGGTAGTACATCATGTTGTAGACCTGGCCGTAGACTACAGTAGAGGACATAATGGTAAGATCAATGTAGTCTCCGTCAATCTCGTTATCATCTGTGTTTTCAGGTTCAGACGCGGGAATAAATGCATCATTATTGTCTGTGTTTTCAGGTTCTGGCGAAGGAATGATTATATCTTCATCATCCGGTGTGGGAACAGCGATTGGTTCTGTTTCTATGGTATCAGAAGCTGTGATATCTGTGGATTCATCCGGCAAATCACCTTGCCCTGCACAGCCGGAAACAAATATACTGCAGGATAGAATCGATAAAATTATTGTTCTTCTAAGCAAACGCATCTTCATTTTTTCTTTCCCATAGCAAAAGATAAAAGAAACACAAATACATCGGCAGCTACAATGGTGGATCCTACAGGTGTTCCTGCTAAAATAGAGATCATGATCCCCACGAATGCACAGATAACCGAAAGGATCGATGAGGCTATAGTTACTTTAAAAAAGCTCTTAAAAACGTTCATGGCAGAGAGAGCTGGGAATATCACAAGTGCAGATATCAAAAGAGATCCTACCAGATTCATGGCAAGCACGATTATCACAGCGATCATGACTGCTGTTATGGTGTTGTAGAAATCCGCGGACACTCCGGTGGCCTTTGCAAAGGTCTCATCGAAGGTCACTGCCAGTATCTTGTTGTACATGAAGATAAAGATTCCCATAACAACAACAGACAGCACAGCGCACAGGATCACCTCATTGAGAGTTAGCGTCAGGATCGATGTGGATCCAAAGAGCGTGCTGCACACATCTCCTGTGAGATTTGAGGATGTGGAAAAAATATTCATCAGAAGGTAGCCAAAAGCAAGGGAGCCCACAGACAACATGGCAATGGCAGCATCACCTTTTACCTTGGCATTTTGCCCTGTTTTTAGAAGAAGCACAGCACATATGACTGTGACAGGAAGAATCAGGAGCATTTTATCTGACAGCTTTAGTACTGTTGCAACAGCCATGGCTCCGAAGGCAACATGGGATAAGCCATCCCCTATGTAGGAGAACCTTTTAAGCACCAACGTAACTCCCAAAAGGGAAGAGGACAGTGATATTAAAACGCCCACGATGATGGCATATCTTACAAATGGGTATTGAAGGTAAAAGAATATTTTATCAAGCATAAATTTTCTCCTTACCGGTGAAACTCTGGCCCTCTTTGCTGCAAAGATAGTCCTTCTTAGTGCCGAAAAATATGGTTTTTCCGATGTGAAGGATGTGGCTTGAGTATTCAAGTGCTGCAGCTATATCATGGGATATCATGATTATCGTTATCCCTTTTTCGTTTAAGGATTTGATGGTTTCATACATCTCAATGGTGACCTTTGGATCAAGGCCTGCAACTGGCTCATCTAACAGAAGGAGCTTTCTTGTGGCGCAGAGAGCTCTTGCCAGGAGTACGCGCTGCTGCTGACCTCCTGAGAGCTGCTTGTAGCAGCGTTTTTCAAGGTCAAGAATTCCCATCAGTTCCATGTTTTCCCGGGCGAGTGCCTTTTCTTTTTTGCCGTAAAAAGGCCTGTATCCCATATGGCTCTGACAGCCGGAGAGGACGATTTCTTTTACCGTGGCTGGGAAATCCTTTTGAAGTACTGTCTGCTGCGGAAGATAACCGATCTCATTTGCCTTAAGGTCATTACTGACTATTATTTCTCCGCCAAGTGGCTTTTGAAGGTGTAAAAGGCTTTTCATAAGCGTAGTTTTTCCGGAACCGTTCTCCCCGACAATGCTCAGATAATCCCCCTCATTTACAGTGAAACTTAAGTTTTCTATTATTGAACCAGAGTTGTAACCAAGTGTCAGATCCTTAACTGTCAGTAATGACATTTCTACCTCCTGTCCCTTTTATTTCAGGGCTTTCTTTAAAACTTCAAGATTGCTTTCCATTATTGAAAGATATGTGGCACCGTTTTTAACATCCTCAGAAGTGGTGGACTGCATGGAATCCATGGTAAGGATATCCTGATCCTTTGAGGCTGTGTTCTCTTTTATGGTCTCAGCGATTTTGTGCTCAGTACCTTCGATTGTAAGTATGCTGTGAAGTGATAGTTCATCAACCTTTCCTGCAAGGAAGGTTATGGTCTCAAAGCTTGCCTCAGTCTCTGCAGAGCATCCCACAAATGCAGCGTAGTAGTTTAATCCGTAGTCATCTACCAGATAACGGAACGGGAATCTGTCACCAAACAAAAGAGTGTTTACATTAGATGAACCTACTGCTTCCTCATAGGACTTATCCAAGATATCCAGTTTTGCAAGGTAAGAAGCACTGTTTTCTTTATATACATCAGCGTTTTCTTCATCGATCTTGCAAATTGAGTCAGTAAGGCTCTCGCAGAGTTTTTCAGTGTTCTTTACAGATAGCCATACATGCTCGTCGTATTCGGGGCCCTCTTCTTCACCCTCTTCACCTTCTTCTTCACTTTCCTCTTCTTCCTCTTCAGCTTCCATTCCTTCCACGACCTCTTCCTCTTTTACTAAAGAGCCGAGAGTATCAAGAAGATTAACAACTACCATGTCCTTATTTGTGGCTTCCTTAAGGGCATCTTCAACCCATTCGTCAGACTCTCCGCCGACGTAAACAAACAGGTCACAGGTTGCGATCTTAAGAATGTCTTCGGCAGTTGGCTGATAGCTGTGAAGATCAACTCCGTTATCAAGGAGCATGGCAACTTCAGCACCTGCAGGGTTTTCTCCAAGGATCTCTTTTACGAGGTCATACTCAGGAAAAATAGTAGTAACAATGGAAAGGCTATTATCTGAAGCACTTGCTGATTTAGGAGTGCCCTCTGGTTCTATTTCTGTCACAGCAGCACTTTTTCCGCATCCTGCCACAGACAAAATAAGCATGATTACAGCACAAAAAATAGAAATATTTCTTTTCATAATATTCCTCCGATTATAGTTTTATTCAGTTTTAGAGTTGGGATTACTAAGATAAAAGAAAATACGATTTAATTGTTGAGACGCACCTTGTAGGCAACCAGCGAAAAGGAGCTTTTGCTGCTGATAACAGTACATGCAGCAACGTAGAGGCAGAAAAGACCTATGATAACGGCTGCAAGGAATATTAAACCTGATGCAAGCTGGTGAGAGAAATTCTCACATATAGCCACCATCTCACAGATAGGGCAGTCTTCACCGGTACAGTCGTGATGAAACTCTTTGGATACAAAGAATGTTGAAAAGAGCATACCAAAGAGAAGCACTCCGCACAGTATTACCGAAATGCTGCCACATAGCCTGTTTATCAAGTTATTAGACGTTCTGTTTAACATGCTCATTATCTTATTCCAAGATTTCTGCACTGTCAACTTATTTCCCGCCTGTAGTCAGAGGGGGATTTTCCAAAGTGCCTTTTGAAGGCCTTTGAGAAAGTAAAGGTATCGCTGTAACCCACATTGTTTGCCACTTGATTTATGCTGAGGGCTTCGTCGGACAGGAGCTTTACCGCCATTTTCATGCGGTAGGTGAGAAGATAATCCTGAAGTGAATAGCCGGTGGCCTCTTTAAACAGGCGGGTTAAATAACTTCTGTTAAGCCCGAGAGAAAGGGCAATCTGGTCCACTTTTACGGGCTCTGCATATTTCAGGCGTATGTAGGAGATCACATTTTTGACATAGAGAAGAGAATTGTTGACGCCCCTGTTTTCTCTGGAGGCAGAGTTCTCGATCATGTAATCGCAGATCTTGTAGATGTTGCCAATGCAGTAGTATTGGCGGTTATAGTGCTCAAGCATGTCGCGGGCAATAGCCTCTATCTTCCTTGCAGGAGGAAGTTCCAATGGCGTGTAGACAGGATGGTCGGGAGAAAGACCTGCTTCCTTAAGGATCTGCGGAATCTTAGGGCCACCTATGTGAAACCAGATGTATTCCCAAGGGTCCTCTTCATCTGCCTGATAGAAAGCCAGAGTGTTGTCCGGGATCAGAAAAATCTGATGGGCATGGACATTGTACTGTCTGTTGTTGATCCGAAGGATCCCCTTGCCCTTTAAGATGATGTGTAAAATGACCCTGTTTTTGACAAAGTTTTCGTAGGAATACAGAGGCTCACACTTATAGCTACCAACCTCGTACAGATAGAAATCGTCTGAATCTTCATAGTTTACGAACTTACAAAAATCAACGCCCACAAGCCCCGGAACTGCCATTTCACATCCTCCCGATAATCTGATAATAGTCTAAGCCTAAGTAGCTATAAGCTTCATCCTATCCCCATAGGTGATTATAGCTTTCATTTATTATACATATATATGTCGCATTTTGACATCCGAAAATCAAATAATGCCATTCAGAATTTCAAATCCGTCGGGCTATACTGATAGTACCTTATTCCGATCAATATATAACTGTCAACAAACTATAAAGGATTTTACGAATGAATATTATTTGGCACAGTAAATCAAAACAATTTCATTTGTATAATGACAAGATCAGCTACATCCTGGGTGTTTCACCTGTGGGGGAGCTGGGTGGTATCTATTTTGGAGGGCGTATCCATGACAAGGAAGATTTCTCCTATGTGGAATATCGCTTTGGACTTCCAAACGTTCCACTGGACCCTGACACAGAGAGCTATTCAAGGGAGCTTAACAGGCACGAGTATCCGTGTTTTGGAACAACGGACTTTGGAACCCAGGCCTTTGAGGTGAAGCTTTCTAACGGCTCAAGAGTCAGCTCTTTTTCCTACAAAAAGCATAAGGTATTTAAGGGCAAGCACCCTCTTAAGGGGCTTCCAGCCACCTATGCAGGCGAAGATGAGGCTATGACTTTAGAGGTTACCTTAGAGGACAGCCTTGCAAAGATGACTCTGATCCTGTCTTATACGATATTTGAGAAATATCCCGTGATCGCAAGACATGCTGTTTTCAAAAACAATTCTCCCGAAAGAGCCGTGCTTGAGAGAGCGCTTAGCGCCTGCGTGGACTTCCCTGATCAGGATTTTGAATGGATGCAGTTTTCAGGAGCTTGGGCAAGAGAGAGGATTCCCGGGGTAAAAAGACTCTCCTCCGGCGCTGTAATGATCGAGAGCAGACGCGGGGTATCCAGCGCAAACCAGAATCCCTTTGTCATCTTAAAAAGGCTGGGGACTGATGAAAACAAAGGAGAGGCATTCGGTTTTTCTTTTGTCTACAGCGGCAACTTTATAGCCAAGGCCGAGTGCGATTCCTTCGGAAGGACCAGGATGCTGATGGGCATCAATCCTGAGACCTTCTCATGGCCCTTAAACAAGGGAGATGAGTTTGAGACACCTGAGGTGGTGATGGCTGTAACAGTAAGGGGCCTCAATGACCTCAGCCAGACATACCACTTGCTGTACAACAACAATCTTGTGAGAGGCGAGTGGAAGAACAAACCAAGGCCGATACTGATAAATAACTGGGAAGCCACCTTCATGGACTTTGATGAGGAGCGGATTCTTAAGATAGCAGAGAAGGCAAAAGAGGCAGGTGTTGAGCTTTTTGTCCTGGATGACGGATGGTTCGGAGAAAGAGACGACGACTATGCAGGCCTTGGAGACTGGGTAGAAAATCCCAAAAAGCTTCCTCAGGGAATGAAGGGGCTTGCCAGGAAGATAAATGCCATGGGCATGAAGTTCGGTTTCTGGATCGAGCCCGAGATGGTCAATCCTGACAGCAATCTCTACAGAAGGCATCCGGAGTGGGTGCTGTCCACACCGGGGAGAAAGGCATCTCTTGGAAGACATCAGCTTGTCCTTGATTATTCGAGAAAAGAAGTGGTGGACTACATCTACGACATGTTAAAAAAGGTTCTCTCCGATGCCCCGATAAGCTATATAAAGTGGGATATGAACCGCTCTTTGACGGAAGTTTACAAC
>JAILMY010000204.1 GCA_024692165.1 Butyrivibrio sp.
TACATTGCTAAGCGGAATGCTGTTGGTAAAAGCATTTGCAGATGCGCCTGAATTCTGCTTTTTGAAAAGAGCGATATTTCTGGTGCACAGGGCAATGAACTGCATGAGGATGGAATAGATCTCCAGCTCATGGTAGGGCTCCAGCTCAGTAACTGACATAAGGCTGTCATCCATGGAGTCGTCGGTGACCCGAATGGCAGGAGCGGATCCGAAATACAGCACCATTATCTTATCAAGATATTCGCAGAGCTGAGCGTATATTTCCGGCGGACAGGTCTTTTTCCTGATGTGAAGCGCCGGCGACATGATACGGAACGCTTTATCCATTTCTTTTAAAGTGATGATGCCGGAAAATGCTGCCTGAATATAGAGCCTCGCCCCGGGCGCCGGTGAAAAAATCTCGTGAATGACAGCAGGACAGATCAGGAGAATATCATCAATCTCCACGTTAAATGACTCATTGGCGCAGACTACCCTATAAGGGGCTTCTTTGGGCCAAATGATCTCGATGTCGGTGTGCCAGTGAGGCGGAAAGTCAGAGTGTAGGCGGTTTATGAACATGCGAAGATTGGTGTTGATCTTATGGTTCACATGCTCTTTTGCGCTTGAATTCAGATCTAAAGTACTTTTCATGCTGTAAATCTCCTATCATAAATAACGAAAAACTATTAAACAATGTTTTATGGGATGGCAATAATTATCTAGTGACCATAAGTTAAAAATTGCCATAAGTTCTTTGATATATTTTGTAGAGATAGATTTGTTTCATGAAATTTTATGAACATTATAACACAAGATTTTGGAAAAATGCTGTTGTTTATAGTCATATTGTATAATAAATATTAACAAAATATAAACTGAAATATAATATATGTAGACATAAGATAGCAATATTTGTATGGCAATTAGCAACTTTTATTGTGCAATAGTTGCCGTTGGATCAACGACATTTTATTTCTTACAAAACACCAAAAATGAATTTTTGTTTTTTTGTTTAAATTGTTTACAATCTAATTCACTTTTGGTATATTTTTCTCGTAATATGCTTTTTAGATAGATTGGAGTAAGAAAGAAATGTTTACAGTCGGCGACATGCTCGCAATTGATTATTTTGATGTTATCAAAGCAGAAGACGATGATTTTGAACTGATTTCAAAGAACACAAAAAACACATGGAAGATCCTTAGAGATGGCAAATACTACGTGCTTTATCTGGCTAAAGATAAAGTGCAGAAGTTCCAGGCCATGGGCTACTTCGAGCGTCTTCTGGATGTAGTGCTGGATATAATAAAGATTGACGATCTCAAGCTTAAGATCAAGCTTCCCAGAGAGAGGAAGAACAGAAGGGTCCTGGAGATGAAGTCCCTGGCAGATATTCTGGTTGAAGCTTACGCTGGTTGATCCGAAATTTATACGGTCAAAAGTTTACACAATTTTCAAATTCTATAGAGCTACTGATTCGGTGAAAGCCGCGTCAGTGGCTGTTTTTAACTGTCCGGTTTATAACCCACCTTGCCTGGTAGTATAGAATCAGCAACAAGAAAGTCACACCAGTAAGCAATAACTTGCAAAAGAAATGGAGGCGACCATGACTGCATTTTTCTATCCGGAACAGACAATATGCTCAAACGTTACATATGGACTTCTTAGCACAGCGGTTTTTGCCAACAGGAAGAGCCTTAGGGATCTGTCGGGCCACACGGTGATCATCGTCACAGATGAGCTTGTCGATGACACCCTGAGCAGGGCTGTGGCAGATCTTATCCTTAGAAGGGGCTGCAAAAACATCGCATTTTGCGGAGAATCATCAGAGGAGATGCAGGAAATTTTTGACCAGGAGGACCGGGAGATAAATGGCTTTAACGATGTTACCGGCTACGAGGATTTCGCCATCACAAGACGATTCGAGGATATTCAGGACCTTTCGGAAGAAATTTCCATGTGCTGGGGCGATGTCCTGGTTCTTTGCAGTAATATGGGCCTTTTGAGGGAATGCCAGAGAGTTATAAACGAAGAAATAGCGATTTATTAAAGAAAAATGGCCAGAGAATAAATTCTCCGGCCGGTGCATCATTTGTTTTTTGTGTGTGGTCAAACAAAGTTTGTGCAAGAAGAAGTTACCAAAGAAATGAAATTGTGTCAACAGGAAAATTAAATTTTGTAATTTCTTTCAAAAAAACACCAAAAGTTTCATATTTTTTGTTAGACTTTTCTGAGAAGGGAAGGAAACAGATGAGAAAAAGATTGTGTGCGTCAAATCTAAGATATAATTATTAATATAGTAGGAGGAGAAAAATATGAAAAGATTTACAGGAGTATTAGTTGTGGCAGCTATGGCTGTGGCTTTGTGTGCGTGCGGTAAGGAAACTGCGGAACAGAGCAGTGGTCTGACTGTGGAGCCAATCGAGAATACTGAGAGTGTTTCCGAACCGGCAGCAGACGTGACCCTTGCAACACCACAGGTGAAGGATGGTGTCATGAGACAAGGAGAGGATAGCATCGAGGTTTACTTTGAATGGGATCCGATTGAAGGTGCTGATGGATACGAGGTTTCTTCAAAGAATAAGTTTTATGAAGAAGAAAACTTCAGAGAACCTGAGGAGACAGTAGAGGTGACCGATACTTCTTTTGTCACAGGAGCACAGGATTATTTTGACTTCCTTATTAAGGTAAGGGCCTTCAAAGGTAGCGGAGACAGCAGGGTTTACAGCGAATGGAGCGAAGAGGCAGCAGGCTTTACCTATACAGATGATGAGATAAATAAGTGAAGGACGATGGTACATGCTAGATCGGAAAAGAGCCGAAGAGGCATTTAACACATACACAGCTAAATATGACCAGGGCAACACCTTGATATGGCTTAAGGTGGTGCACACCTTCAAGGTTGCAGAGAACTGTGACAGAATAGGAATGAGTCTACGTCTTGAAGGTGACGATGCTGATCTTGCGTGGCTTGTGGGGCTTTTGCATGATTTTGGACGCTTTGAGCAGGTAAGGAGATTTAATACCTTTTCTGATGCGGCTTCCGTGGATCATGCTGAACTGGGAGCAGATTTGCTGTTTCATGAAGGTTTCATTAAGGAGTATGTTCCGGACAACATGCCGGAGGAGACCTTAAGGATGTTGGAAACAGCTATCAGGCTTCACAACAAGCTGGCTCTGCCGGAAGGACTTGATGAGCGGACTCAGCTCTTTTGCAACATTATAAGAGATGCGGACAAGTCAGATATCTTCCGTGTGATAACAGAGCTTCCCCTTGAGCAGCGCATAGGATCCAGCAAAAATGCGTTTACTGAGGCAGATGAAGCCAGCCCTGAGATTATGGAGCGGGTAATGGAGCACCGCTGCGTGCCAAGGGCGATGAAGCATACACGTTTTGAACTTCATATTTCGCATTGTTGTATGGCTTTTGAGGTGGTTTTCCCAGAGAGCAGGCGCATTATTAAGGAGCAGGGATTTCTGGAGAAGCTCCTTCTGGGATGCGATGAGGAAGGAAATCCAATGTGGAATGAGCGTGAAATGGCGCAGCTTGCAATCGTGCGAAGAGAAATCCATGACGCTTGGGATAGTAAGGGATTACAATAGACTGACTTTGGCGACTCATATAGCGCCAGAGTCTTTTTTTGCATATAATTGATTGCATAGGAGGTGGAGGATTATGCCATTTATTGATTCAAGAGTAAGTGTAAAGACAACACAGGAGCAGAGAATAGAGCTTAAGGAGAGACTGGGACAGGCGATTGCCCTGATTCCGGGAAAGAGTGAGAGCTGGCTCATGATCGATCTGGCTGATGAGCAGGAAATGTATTTTAGAGGTGAAGGACAGGAACCAACTGCTTTTATCGCGGTAAATATCTACGGAGATCCCAATCCCGGCGCATTTTATAAACTGACAGCTGAGATGACCAAAATCTACGGCGAAGTTCTGGGAATTACTCCAGACCACATATATGTCAAATATTCAACTACCCACGACTGGGGCTGGAACGGTGGCAATTTCTGATTGCAGGACATGCACGTGATTTAGAGCCTCCTTGGGAATGCAGGGAGATTTAAAGCAGAGAGGAATATTATGGAATCTATTTTGATAAAAGACACAACACGAGAGCAACGGGAACAGATCGTGGCGGAATCCATAGGAAATATCAGCGGTTCATGCGATGGATGTATGTCAGGACTGGCTGATATGTACCAGGACTATATTGATGGGAAAAAGGAAATCCGCGAGATAAACATGGAGTTCAGGGCACACTATGAATCCGGCGTTGACGGTCCGGAGAAAGCAGATTGCGGGTACAAGAGATGAATATTCAGATTTTTGGTACAAAAAAGTGCAACGATACCAAGAAGGCAGAGCGTTTCTTCAAGGAGAGAGGCATCAAGTTCCAGTTCATTGACATGAAGGAAAAAGGAATGAGCAAGGGCGAGCTGACATCTGTTGCCAGTGCCAATGGCGGGCTCATGAACATGATTGATCCTGACGCCAAGGATAAAGATGCAGTGGCGCTGATACAGTACATTGCAGACGAAGACAAGCTGGAAAAGCTCCTTGAGAACCAGCATATAATCAAAACGCCTGTAGTCCGCAATGGCAAGCAGTCCACCCTGGGCTATCAGCCTGATGTCTGGAAGAAGTGGGAATAACGAAGACACTGGGAATTAAGGGGAGTCCATATGAGAGCTAAGACATTTTCTGATAATTTTTTGATCAGGTCCAAGGAAGATCTTAAGAAGCTGATCGATGAAGTGGGATTTGTTCCTTTTTTCCAAAATGAGATTGAGGGATTTTCCATTGAAGAGCACATCGGTCCCGGATGTTGGTATCACGATGGGACAGACGGGTTCTGGCCTGTCTGGGAATGGAAAGGCCCTGTCATCAAAGAGATGAAGTGCGCCTACGGAAAGTTTCTTCGGGGAAAAGCAATGTACATCAGTAAGAAGTGGTTCCCGGACTTTGCAAATTTTCGAAGGGACGGCTACGACTTTGACGCCAGGTATGATGATGGATTGGCATCTTACAATGATAAGGTGCTGTTTGAGCTGCTTGATGCCAATGCGCCGATTCTTTCCAAGCCCTTTAAGAAGATGGGAAATTACGGTAAGGGTGGCAAAAAAGGCTTCGACACCATGATAACCAGGCTCCAGAAGCAGTGCTATGTTGTGATCAGCGACTTTCAGTATGCCACTGACAAATTTGGTGTTCAGTACGGTTGGGGTATTGCAGAGTATTCCACTCCGGAAAAATTCTTTGGGGAATCTTTCAGAGAAAATGTGTACAAGTGCTCTCCGGAGGAATCCTATGAGAAGCTTATGAAGCATTTTAAAAAGATCCTGCCTGAAGCCGATGAGAAGCTGATCGGGAAGATGTTGAAGTGAAGGTTGGGATCACGAGAACTACTGTCGGTCGGAGAACTATAAGTTCTACAATAAAGTGATTGTCAGGGGCTTCGCACGGATCACATAGTGCGAAGCCCCTTATTTTGTTGTGGTTTCTTAATAAGTCTTATTATTTATGTCATTAGTTGTTTGCGTTTGACCAGATCTTGTACTCAACGTTAGGGTTAACACCCTTTTTCTCAAAGAGCTCACTAACTGTAACGAAGGTGTAGCCCTGATTCTTGAGACCCTCGATGATCTGAGGAAGCGCCTGTACTGTCTGTGAGTTGCCCTGGAAGTCGTGAAGTAGGATGATCTGTCCGTCTTTTGCTGCGCCAAGGGCGTTATTTACTCTCTGCTGTACAGAAGTGCTGTTTTCCCAGTCATTGATAAGAGCACCCTGGATGAATGGGTAGTCGATGTTCTGGTACATTGTGTTGTTAACTGAGATGTAAGGTGGTCTAAAGAACTTAACAGTAGCGCCTACTGAATTCTTGATTGCTGAAGATGTCCACTCCATCTCGTTTCTGATGCTCTGAGCACTCATGTTTGTCATATCCTGATGTGTGTATGAGTGGCTAGCGAGCTCGTGACCGTTTCTGATCTGCCTCTGCATGATAGAAAGGGTGTTGCTGTTTACGTTCTGGCCGATGAGGAAGAATGTGGCCTTAACGTCGTATTTTTCAAGAATATCGAGAACTTCGCTGGTTGTGCTTGTTGGGCCATCGTCAAAAGTGAGAGCGATAAGCTTCTGATTTGCTGTATTGCCTTGGTTGCCCTGATTTCCTGCATTGCCGGCTGTTTCGCCATTGCCTGCGCTGTTTCCGCCAACGCCTGCGCCTTCAATCTTCAGGTAATCGATGTAAGCATCCCACTGTCCGTCATCTGCTGTAACTACCAGTTCGATAGTCTGATTGCCTGTTCCGTGGCTTACGTTCTTGATCGTGTACTCAGCAGGATATGATCCGCCGTAGTAGAATGTTCCCTTTGTCTGGCCGCCGATCTTAAGATCAACTCTTGCCATCTGGTCGTTGTTGGAGCATCCGCGAAGTGTGAAGTCATGGGTTCCGTTGGCAAAATACTGTGTGTAGGAAACCTTGTCGTTATTGCCGTAAAGAGCAACGCCGCCAAATGGGCTGTTAACGTTTCCTGTGTACTGGCCACCCTTTGTCATTGCTTCGCACTGAACAATGGTATCATTTCCGGAAGTCTGGCTGCCGGTGTTACCACCCTGATTACCACCCTGATTGCCGCCCTGGTTTCCGCCCTGGTTACCACCCTGATTTCCACCCTGGCCTGATCCGCCGATTGTCATAACGTTTTTGTAAACATTTGCAGAACCGCTGCTCTGGTAACCTTCAACGTTAAGAGCTGCTTCGTAGATGCTGCCGACTCTCATGCCCATTCTTTCCCAGGCTTTGAAGTGCTCACTAACAGTGATAGTTCCGCTGGTTCTCTTTGATGTACGTACACTCCAGTACTGCTGGAATGTAGTGTTGCCCTGAATTGAAGGCTGATTGTAACGAGTTGTCTCGTAAACATCATAGGTTCCGCCGTCAACGGTGATCTGTCCCTTGGGAGATGATCCCGGTGGACGCCATGAACCCCAGCTGTCTACGATGTAATACTCTACAAGAGGACTTGTGGTCCATCCATAGACGCACAGATATGAGTTTCCATTTGGTCGATAATCACATCCATAGTCAAAAGAAATATTGCCGATCTGCTGATATGACTGATTACCGCTGAACTTTTTGCCCTTTCTGAAAAGGCAGTTATTGATGTTACTCCATTGACAGCTGAAATTTCCCCCTTCATTCAGTGTCATGCTAGTGTTTCCACTATCCTTCCACAATTCGTAGTCATAACCGTCTTGTGTTCCGGTCTTGTTCTCATAAAGTGTAGTAGCCGCCTGAACCTTCACTGAAGGAACAAGGAGCGAAACACCCATGAGGACAGCCATAACCAATGCTTTGATTCCTCCCTTTTTCACCAAAGTACCTCCTCTCTTAGTTTTCCGCCACAACAAAAGGTGAAATATAGGTATTCACTGATACTTATACTATAGCGGATTGAATTGTCTGAATTAATGTAAAAGTTTTACTTTGTTAAGCACATTTTTTACTTTTTTTACATTTTCTTAATATTTTCTTAATATTTGGGGCCGGGTATGCTCGTAACATTAGAAGAGAGGTATATCTTTGAGGAGTAAAATTTAATGTTTCAGAACAATAATCTGGGAAAAAAAGTAACTGTCATCGGGGCAGCAGTTGTGGACATAATGGCCGGTCCGGTGGATAAAAGTCTGTTTGATAAAGGTTCTGTTCCGGCAGAGCACATGGGCATTTCCTGCGGCGGAGATGCTTTGAATGAGTCTGTGATCATTTCAAAACTTGGCATGGATACTGAGGTTGTAAGTCTCTTGGGAAAAGACGGCCCGTCAGAAATGATCTTTAGATGCCTTCGGGACAACGGGATTTCCGGGAAAAAAGTGACTGTGGATAAGGAGATTGTAACAGGAACCAATATCGTTCTTGTGGACGGGGAGGGCGAAAGGTCTTTTATTACAAATCCTGTGAGCAGCCTTCGGAAGCTGTCAAAGGAGCACATTCTTCCACATGTGGAGGAAATGGGGGATATTGTCAGCTTTGCCAGCATCTTTGTTTCGCCGATGTTAAAGGTTGAAGATATGGCTGAAGTCTTTGCAAATATCAAAGAAAAGCCTGGGCGCATTCTGGTGGCAGACATGACTACAGCCAAGAATGGGGAGAAGATCACGGACCTTGCGCCGATCCTGAAATACATAGATTATATTATTCCAAATGAAAAAGAGGCCATGCTTCTGACAGGAGAATCCGATCCGGAAGCGGCGGCCAGATCATTTATAGAGCACGGCGCGAAATGCGTCGTTATCAAGTGCGGGAAAAGAGGGTGTATCTACGCCAATGGAATTGAAAGTGGAAGCGTCGCAGCCTTTCCGGCCAAGGTTATAGATACCACAGGCGCCGGGGACAGTTTCGTGGCCGGATTCATTTACGGACTGGCAGGCGGCAGCAGGACGAATGGCGGAGAGCGTGCGTCCGGCGGCAATTCCCTTGCGGACTGCTGCAGGCTTGGCTGCGCAGTGGCGTCCATTGTGGTGGAACATCTTGGTACCCAGGGATTCGACGTGAATCCTGAGGAAGTGGTGGAAAGACTTTAGGAAGCCGGCAGCTTTTTTCCCAAATTAGAGGATTATAGCGGGTTAAAGAAGTGATGGCAAGGTTTAAGAGTGCGCTTTATCGTACTAATATGGTGTCATGGTAAACATTTACTTTCGTTGGAGATGCGCCTTCGGGAGGCATCTTGTGAATAATGATTGGAGGACACATGAATACAATGGATAGAAGAGAAGTTAACGAAGCAATCAACGCAGCGGATGAGGCTATTGAGCATTTAAAGAGAGCAAGACAGTGCCTTAACAGCGCCGGCAACTGGGGAATTGTGGATCTGCTTGGAGGAAACGTGTTGACCGGTTTCCTTAAGCACAGTAAAATGAACAATGCTGAGCGTGAGATCGACGAAGCCAGATGGGCTCTGCAGAAATTCAGCAAGGAGCTCCGCGACGTTGATGGCGCCTCATCAATTCATATAAATGATTTCCTTACCTTCGCAGATTTCTTCTGGGATGGATTTGTAGCTGACGTTCTGGTTCAGTCCAAGATCAGCAACGCCAAGAAGCAGTGCGACGAAGCAATCATGCGCGTTCAGCAGATCCGCGAGGAACTGAGAAGGATGTAATACTGATTTCAATTTAGGAATGAAGTATGAATATTTCGATTTCGTTTATGATCAATATGGTGATCTTTGTAGTCACGTGTTTTCTGGTATTTCAGTTTTTCAGAGAAGACGGGCAGTGGAATCTTGGCAGGGCCAGACGGGCCTTCAGATACTACACGACTCAGAGTAACGTGCTCTGTGCGATTTCCGCGCTGTGCATGAGCTTTTTTCATGATGCGCTCTATGCGCCGCTGTATCTGTACAAGATCGTTTATGCGCCTGAAAAGAAGCGGTGGGAGGATTTCTACGGCTTCAACCAAAAGGGAATGTGGAGGATTTCTTACGTACTGATGCTGCTTGGAACAGCACTGATCTGCGTGGGATTGTACTTTGGACTAAATTTATTGTGATTTGGAGAGGATTTATGGACCATTTTTATTTTATTAGACACGGAGAGACCGTTTGGAATGTGGAGAACAAGATCTGTGGAGCTACGGACATTGAGCTGACTCAGAAGGGCCATGATCAGGCGATTGAGACCGGCAAGAAGATTCTTGAGGCAGGCATCAAGACGGACATAATCCTTACATCGCCGCTGGTTCGCGCCTCCGAGACTGCAAGGCACATCTCCGAGATGACGGGAATTCCCATGAAGGTGGAACCAAGGCTTATTGAGCAGAACTTCGGACGATATGAATCTACGCCAAGAGACGGTGCTGAATTCCATGAGGCAAAAAAGGACATGGCAAGCCGCTTCGGTACCGGCGAGTCCATGCTGCAGCTGGCGCAGCGAATCTACAACCTGCTGGATGATATCAAGGCCGGAGATCAGGAATGCATCCTGGTGGCCCACAACGGCATTGCCCGCATCGTGGAGTCCTATTTCAGAGAGATGGACAACGAGGACTTTTCCTCATTTGGTATAAAGAACTGCGAAATCAAGAAGTACGAATTCTAAAGAACCGCCGCAGGGCCTGGGCTTAGCAGGCTACACTAAGGGCGCAGCTTCTTGGAATCACGTAAGGGTCTCGGGTCTCGGGATCTGCGATGATCGAGCACTCCAGCCCATAAATTTCGCGCATAAGATCAGTAGTAATGATTTCTCTAGGGGAGCCCTCAGCCACGAGCTTCCCTTTTTTCATGGCAAAAATGTGGTCTGCGTATCTGATTGAAAGGTTTATGTCGTGAAGTATGGCCACGATAGTAGTCTTTTTTTCCCTATTGAGCTTCTCCAGACAGTCCAGGATCTCGACCTGATAGGCGATGTCCAGATATGTTGTAGGCTCGTCCAGAAGGAGAATGTCTGTATCCTGAGCAAGAACCAGCGCAATCCACACTCTCTGGCGCTGACCTCCGGATAAAGAATCCACTGGCTTATCCGCCAAGTCCAGAATTCCCATGGCCTCCATGGCATCTGAAATAGCCTTGTAATCTGCTTTTGTCAGCTGTCCCAGAAAGTTCTGATAAGGAAAGCGTCCTCTGGATACAAGATCAGCCACTGTAATACCGGATGGCACCAGAGGAGACTGAGGCAGCAGGCCTATCTGCTTTGCCAGGCAGAGGGTGGGAATCTCATAAATTGATTTTCCGTCCAGAAGCACGTTTCCACTCTTTGGTTTAAGGAGCCTTGCAAAGCTCTTTAGAAGGGTGGACTTTCCACAGCCGTTGGGTCCTATGATCACACAGAATTTTCCCTCGGGAACAGTAATACTTAGATTTTCCAATATGAGTCTGTCCTCGTATCCAACTGACATATTAGTGCCGGCAAAGTTCATATTTTTTCTCCCTTCTTGTTAAGGCTTAGTAAAAGAAACAGTAAATACGGGGCGCCCAGGATTCCGGTGATCACGCCCACGGGATATTTGGTGCTGAAAAGATTTTTTGACGTCAGCTCTGCTGCGTAAACAAGGATTGTTCCAATGAGACCGGACAAAAACATTGAATTCTTACCGTTTTCGGTGAGCCTTGTGGCGATGGGGCCTGACAGGAACGCGATTGATGCAATTGGTCCAGTGGCCGCCGTAGCTACAGATGACAGCACCAGAGCGCAAATCATACTGCAAAGTCTTATGGCATTCAGGGAAACTCCCAGGGTTGAAGCATATTCATCCCCCAGCTGCATCATGCGCAGATGCCTGTTCAAAATAAGTAGTAGTCCTCCGGCGAGAATCGTTGTGGTCACCACCGCAGGAATATCGCTGTTTGTAACGGAGTTAAGGCTTCCTCTGAGCCAGCGCAGGGCTGTTCCCACGTCGTACTCGGAGCCCACCAGCAGCATCCAGGAAATAAGGGCGTTAAGTACCGCCTGCATTCCAATGCCTATGAGGATCATCCGCATTCCGAAGGCATGTCCTTTTCCTGACAAGAGGAAGATCAGCAAAGTTATCACCAGTCCGGCTACCACGGAAAATACTGAGGCCAGCGGACCACTGATCCCGACTATAAGTATGCAAAACACTGCTGCGGCTGAAGAACCGGCTGTGACTCCGATGATATCAGGGCTCGCCAGCGGATTTCTTAAAAGGCTCTGAAAAGTGTAGCCGGCAATTCCAAAGGAAAAGCCTGCAAGCCCGCCCACAACGAGCTTTGGAAGCCTTAGGGTCTTTATGGTATAAGCTGCCCCGGAAGATCCTTTGCTGCCAAGGGCTGAAAGGACTTCTGCAATGGAATAGTTGGTATTTCCAAGGGTCATCATAAGTACCCCCAAAGCGCATACCATAAAAAGAGCTCCCAGTCCGCAGATCAGATTGTGCCGACGGGATTTTCTGTATATATCTTGAATTAGTTGCTGTGATTCGTTGTTTCTCATATACTCTTAGCTTTCGTTCTCCACACGATCCAGATGAATATTGGTGCGCCCAATATGGCGGTGATTATTCCTACTTCAAGTTCCCCGGGGCGTCCAAGTACGCGCCCTATCACATCTGATATGACCAAAAGTCCGGCGCCGCCAATGGCTGAAAAAGGAATGATGAGCCGCATGTCGTTATCAAGGAGTTGCCTGATAAGATGAGGGATCATAAGTCCCACAAAGCCAACAGGACCTGCAATCGCAGTGACAACTGCGCAGAGCAGCACTCCTGCAAAGGCTGAGAAGGCTCTGATAATGCCCACCTTTACTCCCAGGGATACAGCCATTTCGTCCCCCAGAGCCATGGCATTCAGCGGCGATGCGCAGGCAAAAGACATTGCGATTCCCACAAGCACAAAGGGCAAAACAAGCTTTATGTCGTCCCAGGTGGCTCCTCCGATGCTTCCAACCTGCCAGAATCTGAATTCCTTCATGACCTGAGAATCCGGAAGCATTATGGTGTTAACAAGAGCGCCAAGGGCAGTGCTTACTGCAGCTCCTGACAAAGCCAGTTTCAGGGAGCTTGCGCCACCAAATCCGCAGGATGCAATTCCGTAGACGAAGAGCGCTGTCAGTACCGCTCCGGTAAAAGAAAGAGCGATCAGCCCAAGGCCTGAAGTGATATTGAGGTACGCGATACCAATCACCACAAGAAGGGATGCTCCTGTATTTACCCCCAGGATACTGGGATCTGCCACGGGATTTCTTGTTATGGACTGCATCAAAGCACCGGAAACCCCAAGCGCAGAACCGGCCAGGACACCAAAAACGGTTCTTGGTATTCTGGCACCTACAACTGCTGCTTCAAAGGAGTCGGCATTTGGATCAAACAGGTAGCCCATCACATCACTAAGGGGGATGCTCTTACTGCCGTAAGCCACTGAGCAAAGAATTCCCAGCATGACAAAAGCGATCTCTAAAGCTAGAAATATTGAAATGTGTAATTTACTGAATCTTTTCTGCTGCATCATTAAGTGCCTTTAAATAATCGTCGATGCAATAAGGAATAGAAAGAATTGTTGGTGTGCTTGCTGCTGCAAGGGTCTCATTTGAATCAAGAAGTACAAATGCGCCGTTGTTTACAGCAGGAACCTTTGAGAATCTTCCATCCTTCTGCATTGCTTCAATAAGTGATTCCTGTCCGTAGGTAATGATGATATCCACATCTGTAAGGACATCTGCGTTTTCTGCGCTGACAGTTACATAGAAAGCATCTTCATCATCGATAAGGCTTGTAACGCTGTCAGGAGTTAAAAGGCCAAGGTCTCCGAGGAATGCGGATCTTGGGTCATTATTTGTATAGATGTAGAAAGAACCAAGGTCGTCTTCGCTGAGCCAGAAGAAACCAACTTTTTTGCCCTCAAGATCAGGATAAGCGCTGAGTTTTTCTGAGATAAGCTTTTCTGTTTCAGCCACAAGCTCTTTTCCCTCAGCTTCAAGTCCAAGAGCTGCTGCGTCGTTCACGGTCTCCTCCTGCCAGGTTGTAGCCCATGCCACAGTAGGATAAGCAACTACCGGCGCGATCTCGCTGAGTCTGTCGTAGTCTTCCTGGCTAAGGCCTGAGTAAGCCGCAAGGATGACGTCAGGATTGCAGTCCGCAATGGCCTCATAATCCCATCCGTCTGTGTCGCTGAAAACGTTGGGCTCTGTCACACCGAGATCCTCGAATGCTTTTGCAGTCCAGGCAAGAAGGCCGTTCTCATCTCTTGGGCCAAAGTTTGCTTCTGAAATTCCGGCAGGAACAATGCCAAGAGCCAGAGGTACATCAGGGTTACCCCATGCGATGGCAACGATGTTCTCAGGCTTTTTTTCAATGACAACTTCACCAAGAGCGTGCTTGATTGTCATAGGGAAAGCTGTGTTCTCCACTGTTCCCTGGCTGATTTCCTGAGTGTTTTCACTTTCTGCAGAATTAACAGCGCTTTCTGCTTCAGTGCTTTCTGCTTCAGTGGTCTCTGATACTGTTGAATCTGCAGTGGCTGCGCCGCATGCAGAAATACTGGTTACTAAAATAGTTGATAATACGAGTGTTAAAAGTTTCTTTTTCATTAAATTCACCTCAATATTTTTGTTAGCAATAACTAACGTCAGATTGTTGCATATGGCTAACAAAATGTCAAGGGGTTATAATGGAATTACTTTATTTTTGTTTGGAGGAAATTTTGGTTTAGGAGGAAAGAAGGTATCAAGATGCTGGCGAATTATCACACGCACACGGTAAGGTGCAAACATGCAGTGGGGACTGAGAGGGAGTATATTGAGCGCGCAATTGAGAGGGGATTTAAGGTGCTGGGCTTTTCTGATCACACGCCGCAGCCCTATACAAGCGGATTTGTTTCAAACATCAGAATGGACATGGATGAGATCCCGGACTACACAGGGACTCTGGTGAAGCTTCGGGAGGAGTACAAGGACCGGATTAAGATCTACATTGGATACGAAGTGGAGTATTTCAGAGCTTTTTTCCCAACGCTGATCGAGGAACTAAGGAAATATCCGCTGGACTATCTGATCCAGGGGCAGCACCACATTCCTCAGGAGGAGAATGGAATCTATGTTGGCTTTAAGACCGCCGACGAGAAGGTCCTTGCAGACTACGTTGAGCACTGCATCGAGGGCATGGAGACCGGTCTTTTCCTGTATCTGGCTCATCCGGATCTGATAAATTTTGTGGGAGATGAGAAGATTTATTTAAAGCACATGGGGCATCTGGTGGATGCGGCCAAGAGCCTGAACATGCCACTGGAGGTCAATGTCTACGGCTTCATCGACGGAAGGCAGTATCCCAGCGATCTTTTTTTCCAAATGGCCTCCGAGAAGGGCGCGAAGTTCGTTGTTGGCTGCGATGCACACGCGCCAAATGTTATCCGGCAGATCGAGGATATTCCGGGTTTTGGCGAGTTTCTTGCCCGCAATAAGATCGACGTTGGGGACAACGTGTTGGAGATAAAAGGGTTATTCTAATAAGAGGAAAGGTATGGGGAAAGAAATGACTAAAATTAGCGATCCGATCAGGATTAATAGAACTACAGTGAAGAACAGGCTCACCATGGCACCAACAGTAAAGTTTGATTACGCTGAGGATGACGGCAAGGTTACTCCAAAGCACATCGAGCACTACAGGGAGAGGGCTGAGCATCAGTGCGGCATGATCTGCGTGGAAGCTACGGCTGTGACTCCGGAGGGGAGATTTTGCAAGACACATCTTGGACTCTGGGAAGACGGACAGATTGAGGGGCACAGGACTTTGGTGGAGGAGTGCCACAAGTTTGGCACTGTGATGCTGATCCAGCTCAATCACACAGGAATCACAGCGAATCCTGAGTGCGGCCCGGCCATTGGGCCTTCAGCTGTGCCAACGAGAGATGAGAATGTTTTGGCAAAAGAGATGAGTCTTGATGAAATTCATTCGATGCAGGAAGCCTATGTGGCTGCGGCTGTTCGGGCAAAGAAAGCAGGCTACGACGGAATCCAGCTTCACGGATGCCATAGCTATCTGATAAATCAGTTTATTGCTCTGAAGACCAATCACCGCACCGACGAGTACGGCGGAAGCGCTGAAAACAGGGCGAGATTTGCCTGCGAAATAATAAGAGCCATCAGGCAGCAGTGCGGAGATGATTTTATTATCTCCATCAGAACTCCCGGCGTTGAGCCAACTGTGGCCATGGCTATTGAGATTGCTGAAGAATATGTTAAGGCAGGCTGCGATTATCTTCAGGTTTCAACAGGAATTGAGTGGGATGATCCAACGCTTGTGGAAGACGGTTCTCCCTACAACCTTATCTGTGCTATGGGAGTACGTTTCCATGAGCACTTCAAGGGCAGGGTCCCTGTATCCTGCGTCAACAGTATCTTTGAGCCGGACCTGGCTCGATATTTGGTAGAAAATGATCTGGTGGACACCGTGGACCTTGGAAGAGCGATCCTTGCAGATCCTGCCTTCTGCGAAGCGGTACTTCAAGGAGCACCCTTCGTGAAGTGTTTCGACTGCCCACGCTGCCAGTACGGGCCTTTCACACCTCACAAGTGCCCGGCCCTCTTAAAACGCAGCTAAGGTCCTCGGCAGATCTATATTATAATAGCAGGGTGACTGTATTAGAGAGGCAAGAATATGCATAGCAATGGATCGTTGGATTTTTTAAATATGATACGTAATGATAAGGCAGCGAGCCGGAAGACCGGCTCCGGTGGCGGCAATCTGATCGCGGTAATTGATACCGAGACAAACTGGCACAACCAGGTCATGTCTCTGGGGATTGCCTACGCGGACGATAAGACTTTTAAGTGCGTGGATAGCAGCTACTATATATTTAAGGAGGAGAGCCGCGTGGGAGGCATGTTCTCCGGAGTTCTTTACAGATGCAAGGAGCGCCCGAAGGTCTTTTGCCGGAGCGAAGCTATGGATGCCATAAAGGCTGAGCTTATTAGCACCGGGGTGAGGAAGATATTCGCCTACAACGCGAAGTTCGACTACGGCCATCTGCCTGAACTGGCGGACTATGAGTGGTATGACATCATGAGGCTGGCGGCTTACAAGCAGTACAACCCCGCTATTACTGATGCGGATGATTGCTGTAAGACAGGACGTCTTAGGTCAAACTACGGCGTGGAGCCCATTACAAGGATGCTCTCTGGAGATTCCGGATATTTCGAAATCCACAACGCAGTATCCGACGCCGTGGACGAACTTCATATCATGGAGCTGCTGGGCCAGGAACTTGAAGTCTATGCCTGCGCCAGACTGTGACGTTTAGCGATGGGAAGCGCATCTGCGGAAAATAGTAATTTACGAGGTTTTTTTGATGAAGAAATTGAAGATAACTTTTAATTCCCCAGTGGTGCTGGGGTTCATGTTTATAAGCTTTATGACGCTGTTTCTTAATGTATTGACTCTGGGAAAGAGCAATGCTTTGCTGTTTATGACTTATCATTCGGCATTGACGGATCCACTGACATACGTAAGGCTCTTTACCCATGTGCTGGGGCATGCCGGCTGGGAGCACTATATCGGCAATGCGGCGTACATTCTTTTGCTGGGACCAATGCTGGAAGAGAAGTACGGATCCAAAGAGATTGTCTATGTAATCCTGATAACTGCGATGGTTACGGGAGTGATGAACTATATCTTTTTCCCGGGAGTGGCCCTTTGCGGCGCCAGCGGCGTTGTTTTCGCATTCATTTTGCTTACTTCTTTTACCAACTTCAAGAACGGCGAGATTCCGGTGACCTTTATCCTGGTGGCTGTGATCTATCTGGGGCAGCAGGTGTACGAGGGAATTTCCATCCAGGACAATATTTCGAATCTGTCCCATGTGGTGGGCGGTATCATCGGCTCCATCGTGGGCTATCGCAAGAACAAAAAGAGATGATAGCTGAAAGTTATCGCTGACAATAACTACGGTGTATTGGAAATAATGGACGGATAATTGTATAGTTATCTCATCAGGAAGCTGAAGCAAACAAAGCAAAGGCATTCCATTAGTTAAAACTTAGCTTAGCAGTAACAAACAAATTTAGCCGACAAGAAACAAGATGAAATTTCACAGGAAAGGACGGGACGAACAATGAAGAACATCATGATCTGTAGAAGCAATTGTATGTGTAGCCGAATGGAAGAGAATCGGGCAACTAATATGGCAGGTGCGATGTGTTGTTGTTCAAACCGTTAACCTAAAGACAACCTTTCGCAAAAACCTCCGGAGATCACCGGAGTGAAAACAAAAACGTATGCCAAATGCCCGGGAGACTCATTCGTTCCCCGGGCATTTTTCTACCCTAAAACGGGTACATAACATTTTTACCGGTTCCATTAGCCGGAACAATCGGTCTCATTAGCCAAATCATAAATTACCCCCTACCTAGGAGGCCCGCCTGGGCCTCCGCAACTAAAAAACTTAAAAAAGAAATATAGGAGACAAAAGTCATGGAAAAAGAATTTGAGAAAAAAGAGGCGTCTGCGGCTTGAACTTAAAGCAATGAGGAGGAGATATATACTAAACGTAGTACGGAGAGCTAATCCAAGAACATGGACGCTCTCCGTTTTCTTATGAATGTAGGTAGCTTGACAGCTCCTACATGAAGGTGAAATTATCATAACATTGTTTCACTGAAATATCTATAAAATAGAAATAAAATTATCACATTAACGTTGTACTCAACTGAATTGTATAAAGAGACGGCAGGCAGCTAAGGGGCAATATCCTGGGGCTGAACTTTGAACTTCTGGATGAAAACGGCGAGATTATTGCGGTTATATCCCAGAAGCTGATATCAATCCACGATAAATATTGCATTGATATCTACAAAACTGAGTACGAGCATATCGTAATTGCGATCCTTGTTACTCTGCAGCACATGATAAAAGACCGTGAGGCGAGAAATTCTGCTCCTTCATCAAGTTCATCATCATCTTCAGCGTCATGAGGCGCAACAAATTTTAAGGAAATTATATAGATCTCCGGACAGGGCATGAATACTGGATTCATACGGCTTTGTCCGGAAATTTTTTTAATATTAGAAATTGCTAACAATTTAATTGCATTTAATCTAAAATGTGCTATAATCGAATTGAAATCGATAAATGTTTTGTATGGTGAATATATGATCAAAGTATTTCATGCAGGATACGAGGAGATAACTGCGCCCGACATCCATAGAGGGCGCAAAAATGCTGATCTTGGCCAGGGTTTCTATCTGTCGGATAACTATGAATTCGCCAGTCGCTGGGTCAGGGAAAAAAAGGGCGCTGACATTATCGTAAATTCCTACGAGTTGGATGAGAGCGGCCTTAATATCAAGCGCTTTGACAGGGATGCGGAGTGGTTTCGCTATGTCTTTTCCAACAGAAGAAGCATGCCGGATGCGCTTAAAGACGTCGATGTTATTATCGGCCCCATCGCCAACGACACGATCTATAACACCATGGGAATCATGACAAGCGGTTTTCTGACTGATGAGGAGGCCCTAAAGCTTTTGTGCGTCGGACCCGATTACAGTCAGATCGTGTTAAAATCCCAGAAGGCGGCTGACCATCTGCATTTCGTATCATCGGAGGTCATTTCCGGGGACGTTATTGCAGCAAACAAGAAGATTGTCGCCGACGAAGAGGATAAATATCTTCAGCTTTTTGCTGAAACAATGGAAAGTTTTTAAAACAAAACAAAGGAATAATTTGATATGGAAAAAGAGTTTGACATTCAGGAGTATATGACGAAAGGCGTGGAGCGAGTTGTGACAGATGCTGTCAGGGCTACGCTGAAGAATCCCAAGGAGAGCGCATACATGGCAAAGTTTGCTCTTGCCAGCAAAGCAGCATCCAGGAAGAGAGCACAACTTGAGGAGCAGGGCGAGCATGTGCCGCCATTCCTTATCGCCAGCATTACCAGCAGTTGTAATCTGCACTGCGCAGGCTGCTATTCAAGATGCAACAGCGCAACAGAGGATTCAGAGCCTGTTGACCAGCTTACTGACGATGATTGGTCCAAGGTCTTTAATGAGGCCGATGATCTGGGAGTTAGCTTTATCCTTCTTGCAGGCGGAGAGCCACTCCTTCGCAGAGGAGTTATCGAAGCTGCGGGGAAAAAGCCTTCTATTCTTTTCCCAATCTTTACAAACGGAACATTCATGACTGAGAAGTACTTCGATGAGTTCGACCGCCACAGAAACCTCATACCCATTATGAGTATCGAGGGCGAAAAGGAGGCCACAGACCACCGCCGCGGCGATGGTGTTTACGACAAGCTGGTTTCAAACATGGATGAGTTAAAGAGCAAAGGTATTATTTTTGGCTCTTCAGTCACCGTTACAACTGAGAATATCAAAGAAGTTTCTTCTGAGAGTTTTATAAATATGTTGTCCGAGAAAGGCTGCAAAGCAGTGATCTTTGTGGAGTTCGTGCCGGTTTCAGAGGATTCCGAGCACCTGGCTCCGGATGATGACGACAGAGAATATCTGAAGGCTGAGATCATGAGGCTTAGACAGGAGCATCCAGAGATGGTCTTTGTTTCTTTCCCCGGAGATGAAAAGAGTTCCGGCGGATGTATTGCTGCAGGCAGAGGATTTTTCCACATCAATTCTCACGGAGGAGCTGAGCCTTGCCCATTTTCTCCATATTCAGATATAAATGTAAAAGAGACATCTCTCAGAGATGCCATGAAATCCAAGCTTTTCATGGATCTTCAGAATGAAGGCGTTTTGCTTGATGACCACAAGGGCGGCTGCGTTCTTTATCAGAAGAGAGAGATGGTTAAGGAGCTGTTGGCGTAAGGGAATAAGCACCGTAGATGTAGAAGAGAGTTTTTAGGAGGAAATTTACAATGAGTGAATTTTTGGAACTGGTAAAAAGCAGAAGAAGTGTGAGAACTTTTGACGGACAGGCGCTTGACAATACTGTAGTTGAGGATCTTAAGTCTTTTGCACAGAGTATTGTTAATCCATATGGGATTCCTGTGAGATTTGAATTCCTTGATGCCGATGAGCACAAGCTTTCAAGCCCTGTGCTGGCAGGAGAGAAATTGTATGTCTCAGCTGTTGTGGCAAAGGGAGAGCATGCGGAAGAGGCCTATGGATATGCCTTTGAAGCTCTTTTGATGCATGCTCATGAGATGGGCCTTGGAACCGTCTGGATTGGCGGAACAATGCCAAGGGATAAATTCGAGAATGCTACAGGACTTGCAGATGGCGAGGTTATGCCTTGCGTGAGTCCTCTTGGCAAAGAAGCAAAGAAGATGTCCGTGAAGGAAGCCCTGATGCGCAAAGGCGTTAAGGCTGACAGCCGTTTTGATTTTGAGGAGCTCTTTTTTGTCGGAGATTTCGGAACAGCTATGACCCCTGGAAAAGCCATGGAGGCAGGACTTCGCGACGCACTTGAGAGCGTTCGCCTTGCTCCATCTGCAGTAAACAAGCAGCCTTGGCGCGTTGTGATTGGTGACAGAGTTGCCCACTTTTACGAGAAGCACGACAAGGGTTACATCACACCTGACTACGATCTTCAGAAGATTGATATCGGAATCGCGATGTACCACTTTGAGCAGGAACTGCTGGCAGAAGGCAGAACTCCTAAGTGTGAAATCAGTGATCCTGGGATTTTGGTGCCAGCCGACGTGGACTACGTAGCAAGCTTCAGGTGGTAAACGCGGCGCGTCACAAGCGGCAAGTTAGATAAAATTGATAGAATATTTGAAGTAACTATGAATACCCTCGGTTAGCCTAATTTCTTGCTGACCGGGGGTATTGACATTTTGGCAGGGCGAGATTATACTGACTATAAATTCGAATTTAGTCAAAAAGGATGTGATGAGAATTGCCGAAGTCATACTCTGATCAGGAAAGAGAATATATCGTTCAGCGCCTTAAGGAAGAAGCGGCGAAATGCCTAGCCCAGTACGGCGTGCGACGCACAACAGTGGATGAGCTGGTTAAGCGTGTTGGAATCCCCAAGGGCACGTTCTATCTCTTTTACAAGTCCAAGGAATTGTTGCTGTTTGAGGTGATCCAGGACCAGCATGAAGCTATCAACAATGAACTTGGCGCCGCCCTTTCGGCTATCTCCAAGACGAAGCTGTCGGCAGAGACTTTGACGGATCTGGTTTTTCAATTTTTTAAGAAGACTGAGGAAATGCCCATTTTAAGACTTCTTGACACCGATGAAGTTGAGCTTCTGGTGCGCAAGCTCCCACGGGAAGTGGTGGAAGCGCACTTCCAGGATGACACCGACACAATCGGGCAGATGCTGTCTATGTTCCCCATCAAGAAGGACTTGGATGTGAATACCGTCAGCGCTGCTTTCCACGCAGTTTACTTCGCAACGCTGCACAAGGCCGACATCGGAGAGAATTACGACGAAGCCCTCCGCTTCCTTATTTACGGCATTGTGAAGCAGATGATGAAATGATATATGGAGTATTTTTTTGAGATATTAAGTCCGGTTAAGCACCGGACTTTTACCGGAAGTTTATTTGACTAAACAGTGAAACATAGTCAGAAAGACAAAACAGCACCCGAGGACGAAATCTTTAGAAACAATGACAGGAGGAGAAAATGATACAGGTCAACAATCTGACATTCAGCTATAGCAAGAAACCCTTCATCGAGGGCTTGAGCTTTGAAGTTAAGGCGGGGGAGATCTTTGGATTTCTCGGGCCTTCAGGAGCTGGAAAGAGCACGGTGCAAAAGATACTGCTGGGGATGCTCCCGAATTATGAGGGCTCAGCGGTGGTGGGCAGTGTTGAGTGCAAGAAGCACGGCTCAAATTTCTATCAGAACATTGGCGTGGACTTTGAGTACTCGACCATGTATGAGAAGCTTTCAGCAAGAGAGAATCTGGAATTTTTCTCGTCGCTGTACAGGCTAAGGCATCGCTCCATCGATGAATTACTTATGGCGGTGGGACTTGAGAATGACGCCGACAAAAGGGTTGCTGATTTCTCCAAGGGCATGAAGAGCCGACTCAATTTCATTAAGGCCCTGGTGCATGATCCGAAGCTTCTTTTTCTGGATGAGCCAACAAGTGGACTTGATCCCACCAACAGCCGCCTCATGAAGGATATGATCCTCGAGGAAAAGCGAAGGGGAAAAACAATTCTTTTGACAACCCATAACATGCAGGATGCCACGGAGCTCTGCGACAGAGTGGCATTTATCGTGGGGGGCAAACTCTTTGCACTGGACAGCCCTCACAATCTAATAATGTCGAAGGGCGCTGCGAAGGTGACCTACACTTGGATTGAGAATGGCGAGCAGTCAGCAAGCTGCGACCTCACAGAGATGGCCGGTGATAAAAAGCTCCGGAATCTGATCGCTGAGAATCGCCTTCAGTCCATCCACAGCAGCGAGCCTACGCTGAACGACATCTTCATGGAGATAACCGGAAAGACGCTTGTTTAACTTTTGATAGGAGAAATCAAAAATGCTCACAATCGATAAAAGATTTATTAACCTTCTTCGCTGGGACTTACGGTTTCAGGCCAGGTACGGATTTTATCTGCTATATGTGCTTCTGACAGTTTTTTATACCCTGGTTCTATTTGCAATTCCCGGATCATGGAAGGAGAAGACCGCTGCGATGCTGATTTTTTCTGACCCGGCGGCCATGGGATTGTTCTTCATGGGAGCAATCGTACTTTTGGAAAAGAGCCAGAAAGTCACATCATACTTTGCAATCACGCCGATGAAGGCAAGAGAATACGTGTGGTCGAAGGTGTTGTCCCTCAGCGCCATATCCCTGGTGGTGGCTACAATCCTTGCCACCGTCGCCGGATACACGGCCATATTTCCACTGCTGGTTGGAACGTTCCTTGCCAGTGCTATATTCACTCTGTGCGGAATCATCGTGGCTACGAAGATCAGCAGTCTGAACCAGTTTATACTGGCCACGGTGCCAATTGAAATTATTGGATTCGTGCCGGCAATCCTTCATATTTTCGGTGTCACCGGCTCTATTGCAGACAGGTTGTATCCCGCCAACGTGTGCATGGACATGATCATGGGGGATCGCCCCTTTGCCGCAGGTCTTTTGCTCACAGTGGCGCTGATTGCTCTTTTGCTACAGGTGGCCTGCAGGAGCGTCCTGAAAATGTGGCAGGAGCAGGGAGGAGTGAAGCTATGAGCGCAGCGCAGACCGGCACTTTACACATTCCAAAGGTTAGGAAAAAAGATATGAGAGCAATACAGATAAGTTTTTTGCATATGCTTAAATTCATGAAAAAAGATATGATGCTGCTGGCAGCGGGACTTTCGCCGCTTCTCATGGGAGCAGCAATAAGGCTTGGAATTCCGGCTATAGACAAGGCACTGCGTAGTTTTACCGGGCTTTCTCAGATCTTGGGCCCGTACTACAGTCTCTTTGACATTTTTTATTCGGCCATAACTCCATCCATGTTCTGTTTTGTGGCGGCCATGGTGATGCTGGAGGAGAGGGACGATCACATCGACCGATACCTTTTTGTGACGGATCTTGGGAAAAGAGGGTACTACATTTCGCGAATTGTGATTCCGGCCCTGGTGGCTTTCGTGATCTCGGCGGTTTTGCTTCCGATTTTCAGGCTGGCCGTAAGCTCTTTTGCCATGATTCTGTTCCTGTCGTTTTCAGGAACATTGCAGGGAATAATCATTGCGCTGTTGGTGGTGAATATTTCATCCAACAAACTTGAAGGAATGGCGCTGACAAAGTGCGCATCCCTGATGATGCTGGGAGCAATGGGACCTTATTTCATCGAAAGACCCTCCAGCCACATTCTGTTTTTCATGCCATCCTATTGGACGGGGCTTGTGATCACTGAAGGAAGAGCTATTTATGTGCTGCCAACCGTCCTGGTTTCAGTAATCTGGATCGTGATCCTAAGCTGCGGCAAATTTCGCCGCTACACATAACAAAAAGACTCCGGGCATAGCGTCCGGGGCCTTCGTCTGTATTGTTATAGGTAAGAAGGAATTTATATATGATTCATCGCTTCGTTATCAAAGCGCTGCATCCAGTAACTTTGCGAGAGCGTCAGGTGACATTGCACCCATTCCGCTGTTAACAACTTCGCCGTTCTTGAAAACGAGGAAGCTAGGGATTGACATGATGTTGTACTTAGCAGCAATAGCGCTCTCCTCATCGGAATTGATCTTGCCTACCTTAGCCTTGCCTTCGTAAGTCTCAGCCAGCTTCTCAACAACCGGCATCATCATCTTGCAAGGGCCGCACCAGTCTGCGTAGAAATCTACAAGTACAGGTACATCACTCTTTAAAACTTCAGTTTCAAAATTTTCCTGTGTGAATCTATATTCCATAGTAATTATCCTCCATTCGTGTTATTGTTTACTTGATGATTGTATTATGGCACACATCAATTAAATTGTCAACAATCTAATTGTAAATAATTTATAAATAATATTATGTACATATGGAGGAGGTCAGATTCAATGAAAATCTACGATATTTCCCAGGAAGTCTTTGGATGCAAGGTTTTTCCCGGTGATCCCAGCCCCAAAAGTGAGAGGACTCTTAAAATAAGTGACGGTGCGATTTGCAATCTGACCGTCTTTAGCATGTGCGCTCACAACGGAACCCACGTGGATGCGCCATATCACTTTTACGACGACGGTAAGACCATCGATCAGGTGGATCTGGATAAGTTCGTTGGCTATGCCTATGTGGCTGAGCACTCCGGTGATATTACTGCAGCAGATGCAAAAGAAATTCTGAAGGCAGCAGCCGATGCAGATCAGCGCGCTAAGGAAAGAATACTGATCAAGGGCAACGCCACCATGACCAAGGAAGCGGCAGAAGTTTTCGCGGCCGCAGGAATCAAGCTTTACGGAAATGAATCCCAGACTGTGGGCCCCGAGGATGCACCAAGGGAAGTGCATCTTGTCATGCTTGGAGCTCAGATCGTGCTTTTAGAGGGCATCAGGCTTGCGGCTGTTCCTGAAGGGGTGTATCTGCTTAATGCTGCGCCAATCAATCTTGGCGGCTGCGACGGAGCTCCCTGCAGAGCAATACTGATGGAGATGTGAGCGAATCTCCGAATCGGAGCAAAGCATATAAGAATTAATATAAGAGGAAATAGAAATGGGGAAGATTTGGGAAATCCTGCACCAGCCGGAGACGGTGGAGCGCCTATACGGTTTACATGAAGCAGACACCCTTCTGCACAGCCCATCCCATGATATTTATGGAGAATCTGTAGATATAAAGTTTAACAATATTTCGTTTATGATAAAATGGTAGGTGGGAACAAAAAAATAAGGAGTGCACTTCCATGTGGTTGGAGAAACTAAGTAAATCCCAGGTGGAATCCATTTACAGGGAAAAGATGGTGGTGGATTTCCCGGCAGCGGAGATCAAGCCCCTTGAGGCAATCCTGAAAGCCATGGACAAAGGGCTGTATGAAAGCTTCGGCCTATACGACGAAGCGGGGATCATGGGCTACACCTTCCTGGTAAAAATTGACAGAGACTACCTCGTTGATTATCTGGCGGTGTTTGACGGCCGCAGGAACAACGGAGCCGGAAGTCAGATGATCCGGCTTCTTGCAGAGTATCTAAAGGATGCCGACAACATCATACTGGAAGTGGAGAATCCGGATTTTGCTGATGATCAGGAAAAAGAGCTGCAGACCAGGCGCTACAATTTCTACAAGAGGAATGGCTGCAGCGACACAGGGCTCAGAGTAAGATGCTTTGGAGTGCCCTTCAGAATCATACGCATGAACCGGAACTTTAGTAAGGACCACGACAGTCTTTGGGCTCTGTATCAGTCTTTTTACCGTATGATGTTACCCAAAGAATTGTTTGAAAAAAATCTGGAACGAATGTAACACGGAAAATATTAAATGAGGGTTAGCATATGATGAACGCCGGAGTCGACTTAACACTTGATCAGGAACGTGCTATGCAGCTGATGCGCTCGGGAAAAAACATTTTTTTGTCCGGAGGCGCGGGAACCGGAAAGAGTTTTCTTGTGGACCAGTACATAAGCGAAAATGACGACAAGAACATTTTTCGCTTTGCCTGGATACCCACACAGATGCACAAGGTTGGCGAGTTCAATCCAAGCCCTATAAGGGAGTTGGAACAGGCGGACATTATAATCATTGATGATATCAACAAGTGCAGGATCGATGCTTTTGAATATCTTATCCGCACTTATAAGGATGTTGAGTTTCGGAAAAGAATGGAACACAACACGGAGCATTATGATAAGCAGGTCATCCTTGTAGGGGACTTTTACCAGGCGCCGTCTGCTTTGAACAGGGAAGAGAAGGTTTCGATTCTCTCCGAATGGGGTCTCATGAGGAGTGAGGATCTGCTTGCCTTCAATTCTACTCTCTGGGACGATCTGGAGCTGGAGGACCTGATCCTTAAGACTCCACACTGTGAGAGGGATGAGTCGGAGTTTTTGGAGAACCTGCACAAGCTCCAGGCAGGGGAGGATTCCAACAGGTCCTTCAAGGTGGTATTTGATTTTTACGACAGCGACGAGGAGCTGCATTCCCCGATGCCCAAGGTTGAAAAAGTGGACGCTAAGGCCTACGGGCACTGGAGTCTGGAAGAGGATCAGCAGCTACGGAACGAGTGGGCAGAAGGGTATCTTATCAATGAGATCGCTCAGATCCACGACCGCACCATCGGCGCCGTTCGCGCGCAGCTGTTGAAGTGAGAAAAATATGTGCGGAAGATATGTGTGTTATTCGCAAACTGAAGATGATGTGGAAGAGGAGCTTGGGCTTGCCCGGGGCTCCCTTGAAATGGCGGCCGGGGACGTGTGCCCCACGGACTTAGCTGTGGTGCTGACAAATGGTTTAAAGATCAACACAATGCCCTGGGGCCTTAAAGAGAAGTCCCTTATCATCAACGCCAGGGCTGAGACAGCCCTTGAAAAGCCCACCTTCGGGGACAGTATCCTTCGAAGGCGCTGTATCATGCCGGCAGGAGCTTTTTACGAATGGGACAAAGACAAGAATAAGGTGACTTTTTTCCGGCAGGACGAATCGCCGATCTACCTGGCGGGCTTTTACCAGCTGTCGGACAACAAAGATTCTTTTGTGATACTGACAACTGCGGCTAACGAATCCATGATAAAGGTACACGACCGAATGCCGCTGATGATAGAAAAGGACGCAGTAAGGGACTGGCTGGGGGATACCGATGCGGCAAAAGAGATGCTGAAGGCCGAAATGCCGCAGCTTAAGAGCCACCGGGAATACGAGCAGCTAAGTTTATTCTAGAGAAGAGAAAACGATTTTGCCAAGCAGGGCCACAGGCCCGGGAAAGGACGTTTATGGCACGGGAAGATGATCTTATCAACGAATACGCACTGGAAATGCATCCGGAGGGCGGCTGGTTTTCAGAATGCTATACATCCAGCGGTGAACATGAGGGTAGAGCCATGGCAGGCAGCATCTACTACCTGATGCGCGGCGCGGAGATTTCCCATTTCCACCAGCTGGACAGCGACGAAATCTGGTTTTACCATGAGGGCTGCGGCATGAGGATCACTGTGATCACAAGCTCCACCAGGGATGAGTACCTTCTTGGCGGCAACATCGAAAACGACGAGAGAGTCATGGTTTACATTCCCAAGGGAGCAATCTTTGCCGCAGAGAACCTGGACGAAGACGGATACACTTTCGTATCCTGCGTAACCACGCCCAAATTCACCTACGACGGTTTCAGACTGATCCGTGAAACCCAGCTTAGGGCCGAGTACCCCAACGTGCCGGAGGAGCTGTACTACCTGGCATACAGGGACGGGGAATGACCCGTAAGTGCGCATGGGATGCGTTCAAATAAATGAGAACATAAACAAGGTACTGAGAACTATACTCAGTACCTTGTTTTTTTGCCGGAGTCTTAGGTTGTCGATTAAACGTTGTTTTTTGACATTAAAAAAGGTATAGAATTAATATGCAGAGGATAAGTGATATTCAGGCACTGTTTGAAGGTGAAAGGTTTATTTGAGTATTGCTTTTTAGGCAAGGATGGTTTATGATATTATCATAAATTGCACACAATCATATAGTGCAAAATCATATTAGGAGGAAACAATAATGATTTATGATTACAAGGTTACTACAGGAACTGGAGAGGAACTGAGCCTTTCCGAGTTTAAAGGTAAAGTGATTCTCGTGGTTAATACTGCTACAGGCTGTGGCTTCACACCTCAGTACAAGCCACTCGAGGATTTATATGAAAACTATCATGACAAGGGATTAGAGATACTTGATATTCCTTGTAATCAGTTTGGAGGACAGGCTCCGGGTTCAGACGAAGAGATACATGAGTTCTGTACTCTGAATTACAACACCACATTTCCTCAGATGAAGAAGTCTGACGTAAATGGAGAGAATGAGCTTCCTCTTTACACTTACCTCAAGTCTCAGAAGGGATTCGAAGGTTTCCAGGAGCATCAGTACAAGGAGCTTCTTGAAAAGATGTTCTCAGAAGCAGATCCTGATTGGGCTAAAAAGCCTGATATCAAATGGAACTTTACTAAATTTGTAATCGACAGAGAAGGTAATGTTGTTGCACGTTTTGAGCCTACAGCAGATGTTGCGGATGTAGAAGCTTGCATTAAATCTTTGCTGTAATAATATGGAAGGTAATAGCTTTACATTTAAAAAATGCCGGCTTTGATGCCGGCATTTTTATTTATTTTTATTCATATTTTTTGATCTTTTTTGATACCGAATACAGTGCAAAGCTGATGGCAACAGCTGCCAAAGAGATAATAAGGCATGTGTAAAGTACCGGTCTTAAGCGAGGCGAATACTCCTCGGGAGCCAGAATGCCGTCCATTTTCAATTTGACTGAAAACCAGATCCAGTAGATAGTTGAAACAATGGCAGTAATCCACAGGATTACGCGCAGAACGAACAGGATTATTAAAGATCTTTTTTGCTTATTTTCCATAGTTTTCCCCTTGAAATATATTTTTTTCCAAATATTCAAGCGTTATATTCCACTTAGTTTGGCCACCGTTTATAATTATACCATCTGGTGAGCCATTTTAAAGAAATGCAGGGTGATTTGATGCTAGATTTTAATACAAAAAAGCTTGGTTTTGGCACAATGAGGTTGCCTTTTACGAATCTGCCCTCAGCACATCGAGATAAGACAGTATCTTGAAGAGTTCAAAAGCCTGTATGAGAGTGTTTAAAGGAAAAATTATACGAAAATGCGCTAAAATCCTTGCAATTTTATGTTATGAATCTTACAATTATACTTAGTTAGGTAATTAACACGTTACAGCTAACAAAATAACATTATAGAGGGAGAAAAAAGAATGAACAAAACTGAATTAGTAGAAGCTATCGCAAAGGCAACTGGACTTTCAAAGAAGGATTCAGAGAAGGCTGTTAAGGCTTTCACAGACACAGTTACTAAGGAGCTTAAGAAGAAGGGCAAAGTTCAGCTTGTTGGCTTTGGTACTTTTGAGACAGCTAAGAGAGCAGCTAGAACCGGTAAGAATCCTCAGACTGGCGCAGCAATCAAGATTCCTGCAGCTACAGTTCCTAAGTTCAAAGCTGGTAAGGCTCTTAAGGATACTGTTAATAAGAAATAATACTACCAAATATAAATGGAGCCGCGACGAATGCGTCGCGGCTCTATTATTTTGCTTATTTCGGGGAATTATGTCGCTTTCTTGGAGTCAAAACCTGTGACGGCACAATATCTAGTGGTTGATTTTTAGAACAACTGTTCGTATAATGAATGCATATAAGAACAAATGTTTGCACCACACGCTATGCTTGTAATGACAATAGGAAGGGGAAGAGTATGATTTTTGCGATAGATTTTGACAATACACTTAGCTTCGGGGAATGGCCCTCAGTCGGACCGGCCAATAAAGAGCTTTTCGACTTCCTTCTGAGAAGGCAGATGTACGGAGATAAACTGATCTTATGGACATGCAGAGCAGGGAAGCCTTTGCAGGATGCGATAGACTTCTGCAGGGATAACGGTCTGGTTTTTGATGCTGTAAATGACAATCTGCCGGAGATCGTCGAGCAATATGGATCAAATTCCAGGAAGATCACTTGCGATATTTATATAGATGATAAGGCCTACAACGTGGATAGTATGGTTTTTACCGCCTGATACCGGATATGCCTTCTGAAAGTTTATTAAGGAATTTTTTATGTGTGTGACAGTTCTGTGATAGTTAACTTGCTATGATTAACTCAAGATAAAGAACAACACAGCAGCCGATAATTAGGGCTGAGATAGGAGCGCACATGAGAAAATTTGATAAGATCCTTAATTTTTTTGGAATTTACAGGAAAAGATATATTAGCTGTCCGATACGTAGAGTTAGACAAGCAATCTGAAAAAGGAGGTACAAAGCCATGGGTGATTTAACTAAGTTTTTCGATGATATTTGGAAGAAGTACGTTGATATCCCTGTACAGCGTATGGATTCCTCAGATATAAGTGATCAGGATCTTAAGAATATTGAAATGGCGCTTATTAGATTTGCTGATATGAGCTGCAAGAGAGCGTTCCTATGATGAGCAAATTGATAATATAGCACTTCCGGTAAAGGTGGCCTTTGCTTCACTGTAGCCGGAAGTGTTTTTTATTTTCGCAACACAGTTTTTCCTTATTTTAGTGGTATAATCCCTAATTAAGTGGAAAATTAGAAATTGGGGGTGTGTTATGGGCGGAATTTTAAGTTTGATCTTGGGATTGTTCGGGCTGGCAGTGATGGCCGTGGTTCTCACGATAGCAGCAATTCTGATAGGAACCTTTTTTACAGGAATCATTGGAGGAATTATTCTTCTTGTAACAGGGAATAAGCTTTCAAAGAATACGAAAAGAAAAGTTTTGAGCCGTGTATGCATCGGCGTGGGAGTTGTTTTGCTGATTCTTGCCTGCGGATCTGCAGGAGTTATCATCAATTTTGCTATGAATCTAAGGTGACAAAATATGGGTGAGTTGTGGGATGTTTATACAATTGATAGAAGATTAACCGGAAAAACCTGCTTTCGCGGAGATACGAGTCTTACTGCTGCACTTCGTGAAGTGTACGAAGAGGTTGGTTGGAATTTGAAGTTAGATTGAGGATTTAAATTTGATTGGGAATTTAAATAGATAAGGGAAATTGGAAAAATGATCTACAAAGAATTTGAAATAAATGAAGAGGGATCGCTTCCCGGAGCTAAGTTAACAGTCTATATCCAGGACCTTTATAATGAGATATCGATTGAAAAGAGGCCGCTGGTACTGCTTTGTCCCGGAGGCGGATATGCCTATACATCTAATAGGGAGGCAGAGCCCATAGCCATGGCATTTATGGCAAAGGGCTACAGCACAGCGATACTCAGGTATTCATGCTATCCGGCCCATTATCCGACAGCTCTTTTGGAACTGGGACGAGCAATGTTGATAATTCGCGAGAATGCTAAAGAGTGGCATGTGGATGAGGACGCCATTGTGCTTCAGGGCTGCTCTGCCGGCGGACACCTGGCGGCAAATTACGCATGTACATGGAGAGAAGATTTCTTTTCCCAAAAACTTCTTGGAAAAAGCGTCGATCAGGAAAAAGAACTGCTTCGCCCCAATGGCCTTATTCTGTGCTATCCGGTGATCACTTCAGGCGAACATGCCCACAGGGACTCATTTATAAGACTTCTTGGGGATAGATACGATGAACTTCTTGAGAAGGTATCACTTGAAAACGCAGTAAACGAGGATGTTCCCAGGACCTTCATGTGGCATACATACACAGATCAGAGTGTTCCGGTGGAGAATTCTCTTTTGTTCGCCATGGCTCTGAAGAAATTTAACATAAATACTGAGCTTCATATTTTCCCGGAAGGCTGTCACGGCCTTGCACTGGCTAGCAATATCACCATCAGTAGTCCCGAGGGAAAAGAGCTGGTGCCTTCCGCACAGCCCTGGATCGACCTGGCGACCACATGGATGAAGCATTACGGGCTGTGAAATTAAGGCGCGATATATATTTTTTAATTGCGAGATTTAGTGTGACTTTTTTGTTCATTAGGATGGCTTTTAACCGGATGCTTATACTGCATCACAATCATCGGAATTCCTTTTGGAAAGCAGTTCTTTAAGCTTGCATCACTTTCACTTTGTCCTTTCGGAACAGTAGTTGAAAGAGGACATTTTGCATAAGAAAGAGCAGAAATTAAATATGAGAAATAGTTGCCGGCTACTGTGGTTAAAACCGTGGTAGTCGGTTATTTTTTTGAAATCGAATTAAAGAGCTTGAATTTGCCACAGCTGATATATAAAATCATGGGATGAACGGTTAGAATTTAAACATAGACATACCATGGGCAAAGAGCCTGAGAAATACATGAATCAGAGGGTTTGATATGAACGGATTGAGACAGTTTTTATTTCAGATGAGTAACATGATGGGCCGAGGCCTGTACGGAAGAAACGGTTTTGATAGCCTGGCAAGAACCTGTTACAGCGCGGCGCTGGTTCTTATGATAATAAATTTATTCGCTGACAATGTGGCGATTTATTTTATTTGGGTGATTCTTTTCGGATATGGCTCCTTCAGAGTTTTTTCCAAGAACATATCCAAAAGATATGCTGAGAACGAAAAGTTTTTGGTCATGACAAAGGGCCCACGAAGCTATATGAATCTTTTGAGATTGCAGGTAAGAGACAGAGCCACCAGCAGATATTTCGTTTGCAGTCACTGTCACCAGCAGATCAGAGTACCCAAGGGTAAAGGAAAAATTGAGATCAGATGTCCGAAGTGCGGTGAGCGCTTCATCAAGAGAACCTGATCGGAGGAAAAGACATGATGATGGATCCCTACAAAGTTCTTGGGGTAGCACCGGGAGCTTCAGAAGAAGAGATTAAAAAAGCACATAGAACACTGGCGAAGAAGTATCATCCCGACATGAACCCGGGAGATGCCTATGCCGCTGAGAAGATGAACGAGATAAATGCGGCATATGACATTCTGACAAGATCCGGAGCCGAGAGATACAGACAGCCATACACATACGCAGAGCCCCAGTCTCAGGCTCGTCCTTACGCAGAAAAGGAAGCAAATCCTTTCGAGAACTACGGCACATACTGGAGATGGACCTGGACATCAGGTGGCGATTCCGAGGAAGACGAGAATCGTTTTGAGGAGTCCTGGAATAATCAGAGAACCTGGAATAATCAGAGTGGATGGAACACCTGGAATAGAACTCCGTCCTTCAGACTGGGCACATTCGGAAGGCTGCTTAGGTTCATCATTTTAATGCAGATTCTGTCCATGCTCTTTAGAATGTTTTTGTTCTTCTAAAAAGTTTTCGTTGTCATGACGGCACAAGGGGCGCCCACCGGTCATTACCCGGCGGGCGCCCTCTTCTTAAAGGATGAATATTATGAAATAGAAATATTACGATGTTTGCATTACTTGTTGAATCTGTCGAGAGCTGACTGCTTGAGCTCAACAACTCTCTCAAGGTTCATGCTCTTAACTGTCTCGATGAACTGATCGTACTCATCAAGGCTCTTAGAACCTGTTACGAATGAAAGAAGGTTTTCCTGGATGTATGTGCTCAGGTCTGAGAAGATGTCAGAGTATTCAGCTGTCTCCTCCAGGTTGAGTGATGCGTATGAAGGATAGTATGTAGCTTCGTGATCGAAGTCATTCCATACATAGCACATCTTGAAGTCGTCCTCAGATACGAACTGAAGCTCTCTCTCCCAATCGTAGTAGATACCGGGCCATGAAGGCTCGTATGTGTAAATACGCATTGCCTCGTCGTATGAAAGTCCATCAGCGTTGTTTGAAATAACATCTGTGTAAACAGGCTTGCCGTCTACCATGTTGAAGGTCTCACCCTCTTTTCCGTAGTTACCGAAAAGAGCACCCTCTTCTGTGTACATGTAGTCAATCCACTTAAGAATGAGCTCAGGGTTTTTGCAATCAGCGGAGATAACCCATGCAGCGTTTGTGTCAGGAACTACATAACCTGCCTTGAGCTCATCGCCCTTGTTCTCAACAGGATATTTAATAGCTGAGAATGAAGCGTCTGAATCGCTCATTGAAGGAAGGAATAAAGCTGAAGGAATTGTGTACATTGTGCATGTAACACCTGTGTTGTCGTTAGCAATAAGTACTGAGTTGCCCCAGAAGTTTGTCTCGGAAGCAAAGTCAGGATCAAGAAGTCCCTCTTTGTACCAACTGTTAAGAGTTGTAAGGAACTTACGTGTCTTTTCAGGCTCATCGAGAAGTGCCTGCTTAACCTTGCCATTTTCCTGATAGAAATCTGTTATGTTGTAAACACCCATGCCATAGCCAAGGTTCCAAAGGAATGTAGGAACAGTGCTAAGTGCTGCGGATGCACCGTATTTGTCCTTGAAAGTCCTTAACATGTTCTCCCAGTCATCGAAGGTCTCCGGCGTAGAGAGTCCGCACTCATCAAGCCAGTCCTGACGAACTACATATCCGAAGAATGAAGGCTGTGAATTCTGAAGGATTGAATAGATCTGAACATATCTGCCTGCATCTGTTACAGCAGCCTTCTGAACGTTTTCGCTGGACTTTTTTAGCGCCTCGAGATAGTGAGGAGCATACTTTGGTAAAAGATCTGTAAGATCAAGGAAGTATCCGTCTTCAACCGCTGCATCAAGACCATCTTTATAATAAACAGTTCCTGTGTTGTAGTACATCAGATCAGGAAGCTCTCCTGATGTGAAAAGAAGATTGAACTGCTCTGCCTCTGTCTGAGCTGCAGGAACCTGCCATTCAACATGTACGTTAGTCCGTGCTTCCAATTCCTGATAATATGGATTGTTGTTGTAATCGCCACCGTTCTTTGCCATTGCTGTGGTGTCGTTTGTCATCCATACAGTAATTGTTTCTTTCTCATCTGTAAGTGGAAGTGTCAATTCTGTTGCTTCAGTTGAAATAGCTGTATCAGAAGCGGATGAGCTTGTCTGTGCACTCTTTCCTGTCTCCTCAGAAGCACCACATCCTGCTATAACGGATGATGTCATAATGAGTGAGAGCAAAAGAGCTATACCTCGTTTTTTCATTTGTTACCCTCCTAAAAATCCCCTATATATTTTTTGCCGATCACCGGCTCGTGAGCTTAGTATATTTTTTTACCCCCTGTCCAAACAAGACCCAGGTTTTTTGGTCGGTGATTTTTTTGAGAAAATATACACCCAAAAATTGATTTTTCTTCTCACAAATTGATATACCAATTTTTTCTATTTGCTTAAAATGGGGCTTGTGATAAAATGACTTGGCATCAAAATTAGTTTATAATTTTTCATGGATAAATGTTTTTTTGTCATAAAGCATTTTGAAATTTTGGAGAACCACGATGAAAGAACTGAACACCAGACTTTTTGGCGGCAGTATTTTTAAATCCATAATGAGTTCTTACCTTATAATCTGCGGAATTATCCTGATCGGTACCATGACAGGATATTTATACAATTATAGGGTTATTAATGACAATATTTCCTCAATCGCCCAGCAGAGGTCTGAGATTTCTGCTGCCAACCTGGATAAAGAGTTTGCACAGCTTTTGACCAGTATCGATAACATTTCTTCCGACAGGGGACTGACCAAGACCCTCGCTCTTTCAGAGTCTGAAATGGGAGCGCGGATCCATGAATTGTCAGAACTAAGGAATGTAATTCTTGATAATATACACAGAAATACAATTAAAGAGGCTTATATCTATTATTTTGATACGAATTCTGTCTTTTCCACATCCAGTAGATTATGGAATTCCAAGGTAATTGATTCCTACATCAAAAATTTGGGGTTGGAACCGGAGGAATTCCAGGAAATCGTGAAATTTCCGGGGCTTTACGGTGGGTCAATTTTTGATGACGGTCGAATTTGGGTCATGGAAAATGTCTACGATGATCATTATAAAAAGAAGGCTGTTATTGTATTTGAGTGCCTCATGAGTGAGATTGACGTGGGAGAGGCCGATGAAACAGTTACTGTTTTGACAGATAATGTAAAAGATATCTATTTGTCAGATCAGGCTCAGGCAAACATAGCGGATGATATTTTAATCGGAGAAGGTGAAGCTGTTCCTGCGCAGATTATCAAGGATCGCTATTACTATGTGGGGGCAAATCTCACAACCATGCCATGGCGCGTGTATGTTGGAACTCCTAAGTCCAGCCTTTACAGGTCTCTCAGGATTTTCTGGGCAATTTTTGCTATTGAGTTTTTGGGGGCTATCATATTGACCCTGTTTTTGTCATTCAAATCCACTTCCCGCCTGTGGAAGCCTGTTCAGGAGCTTCTGGATGTTATTCAGGAAAAAGAGGATGTGGGTTTCATGGAGACCTTCAAAGGCGTTAATGACAAGGTTTCCAAGATCATGTCTGAAAATTCCCTGATGCAGAGGAACGTGACAAAACTTGAACCATATATGTATGAGAACCGTATCGGTCGTATTCTTGACGGTGATATCAAGTCGAGTGACGCGGTGATCAAGACTTTCAGCGAGTTTACAGGTGTAAATGAAGGAAACACCTGGGCTATGGCTATGGTTCGTCCCCAGAAAGAGAAGCAGGGAGCTCTTTTAAAAGAGAAGGGCACCAGTGTTAATGATACAGCTGATAAGGACATAATGTCTTTTACCTTGAAAAACATCATAGATGAGCTTACAGGCTCAACTTCCAGCAGGGTATACAAGTATGGGGAAGATTATCTGATCTTCTTTACGGCATCAAGTGATGCCGGGCCCGGCGCAGAAGACAGAGCTGTTTTTAAGGCAAAGCTTGATGAGATGCGTGCTTTTTATGAAGAAACTCTGGAAGAACCCATCTATATTATTCTGAGTGAGATTTACACCAGTTT
>JAILMY010000219.1 GCA_024692165.1 Butyrivibrio sp.
CCACTGTTGAAGCACCAACCGCAGCGGCAACCAGTGATCCAAGAAACAGCATTGCAACTACAATAACACGTATCATTCCGGTATTGTTATCTATCGGTACAGTTGCTGCCAGGGCTGGCTGAATGTCCGGAATCTCAACCGGTGTATTACTAATTATCACAGCGTTATTATCAGATTCTTCTGATGAATCAGTAAGCTTAACCTTATCATCTGCATTGGCATCTGATTCAACAACAGCTTCCGTATCTGCCTCAGTTATGTTCGCATCTGCCTTCTTGACATTAGTCTGCTTATCCTCGGTCTTCCTGGCGCCTAAAACCGCTGCATCGTCAGCTGTAACTTCCTGCGCTGTTGCAGGCACATATCCATTACTTGAAATTACATCCTCAGTGCTTGCCTGTCCTGATATTGCAGAAGCAGCATTTTCCGCTCTGTAAGCAGTTCCTTCATTAACGGAAGTCGGATTAGAAGCAGGAGCAGGTGAAGGAGAAGAATTCTTTTCTTTAATAGTTTCAAGTTTCTCCTGAGCATATTCAAGAGAAGCTGTTGCAAGCAATAATGCTGCATCGGCATCTGCTTTCCTGATCTGGGCATCCTCAAGCTTCTTACTTGCTTGATTCAGCTTTGCTTTAGCTGCATCAAGTATTGTCTGCGGCACATTTGCTTTTTCAAGTGCTTCCACAGATGCTTTTGCCTGACTTACAGCCTTCATCGCCGCTTCATATGCAGTTGCGGCTGCAGCTGCCTTTTCTTTTGCGTCCGATGCCATTAAATAAGCATTTCTCTTTTCTTCGACAGCATCGTTAAATCCCTCATCATCTGTAGCTGTCAAAGTCTCTGAATCCACAGAAACCTTATAGTACTCTTTCGATTCAGCAAGCGAATTTTTGTAAAGAACATCCTTATACCCACTCTTTGCTGTCTCAAAATACTGAGTCTCTGTCTTATCTAAAGTACGAATCCTATAATCAATTACATATTCCCAAACAGTTTCATCGCCCTGCTGCTTTTCTACTATCACAGGTTCATTTGGATCAATAATGTACTTTTTCCCAAGTTCTGTAAGAACCCTTTGAGCAGTCTCTTCTGCCTCATCTCTGCTTGAGCAGATTCCACTGGCACTACTATCAACATAGACAGTTGTTGTTACGTAGTATTCCGTTATTACCCTCTCAACAATTCCGGTTTCCTCATGAGAATTTGGAACTCTCCTTGAAATCTCAACAATACATCCACCGGTCTTTTCTGTGATCTGATCAAAGCTCTCATCAGCAAGTACATACCATCCGCGGCCGTAGGTAATTCCTGTATCAAAAGAACTGTCGCCGGTTCCTTTCAGTGTAATCTCAACATCATCCTGTCCTTGATATTCGTTAAGAATCTCATACAGATCTTCTTTGCTTGCCGGTAGTCTTACTTCTTTTTCAGTTGTAAAGCCCTCATCAATAAAACTAACGGTCTCTCTGGTATAAACGGTTGTGACCTCCGCACCTGACGCTAGAAATGAAGTATAAGTTGCTTTCTGACGTCCTTCTTCGTTTCGCTCAAATTTTGCATTTGATATTGGCTCATCAATTTCTTTTCCAAGAAGCAGTGACCTGTCATTTGTATTGGTTGCATAAAATCCCTTTTTGGCATTATTGTCCAACGCAATATTCAAGTTGTAGTTTGATTCATTATACGTATTGCCATCTTCATCCACATAAACCGGCGCAGGGCTCCTATCGATGTACTCGTTTGCCGCATAGATATTTCTGGATTCCCGAAGTGTCATTTTCTCATTCATTTCTGTTATTACAGAATAAATAATACTAAAGCTATTCGGAGTGTACCGTTCATATATGAACTCGACGTTATCTTCGCCATACATTGCTTTAAGTTCCTCTTCCAATGCATCCATGGCATCGAAAACATCATCTACCATTTCAAATCCGGATCCTGTCGCTTCATATTCATCATATGCCGTATACTCAACATCATATTCTCTGGATGTTACCTCCGCGATTTTACCATCTACGATCTCATAGCTGGTCTTTGCGTCGCCGTCGGTAGGATTAATCTTTTTATATGTCTTCTCATGTTTCAGCCCGGTTCCACTTTCAGATATTTCGGTGGTCTCTTCAACCGAGTTCTCTTCCGGCAATATGTTTTCATATTCAGGTTCTGTAGTTGCTGTATCCACTGCATAAAAGCCCTTGGATTCATCTTCGGAATCTATATAGATTACGATGGAGTTCTCTGTTTCAGAATATGGGTTACCACTTTCATCTGTCAGGACAGTTTCTGTCTCAGGAATAAATACTCCTTCTTCCTTATCAGCTTTAATCTTCTTTTCCGTGATAGAAACTTCACCACCATCATTAAGGCCAAATTCGATCTTCTTGGTAATAGTTTCGCCGTCCACAATATAAGTAACTGTCTTATATGTAATAGTCTCTTTAACGGGCACAATTTCCCCGTTTTCATCGGTCGTGTACCCGGTTGTATATTCTTCAGATGATTCACCAAATTCAACTTTGGTTCCTTCATCCACTTTTTCAATTACATAGAATTCAACAATAAGCTTTGAAAGTTCCTCCAGTTTGCTTGCGTATTCCTTGTCTTCCGGAGTCATAGCCGCGATTTCATCCTTGAGATCTGAAATCTGCTTAAAGGCTTCCAGCTTTTGCGCATCGGTAAAAGAGCTATCGGCAGTCTGCTTGTTGCTCTCAACAATTGCCTTAGCTTCTTCCAGAGCCGCGGAAGCTATTGTAATCTTCTCTTTTGCTTTTGCAAGAGCCTCTTCGCTGGCATTCTTATCAGACTCAAGAGCACTATATTCCTCGCGAGCCTTATTCAATTCGCTCTGAGCATTATCCAGTGCATCTTCAGCCTTTCCAATCCCTTCCTCAGCCTTCCTGATATCTTCTTTTATTTCCTCTACAGCAGTCTCAGCCTCCTTAACTGTGGAAGTATCAGTGTCAATGCCTTTCTCTGCCTCAGTCGCAGCATCCACCGCCTTTTCGGTTTCTCCAAGTGCATTATTTGCATTTTCAGTATTCTTATCTATCAGGTCAATTGAAACCCCAAGATTTACATCATCTGTCTTTTCATCACCCAGCTTATCTTCAGCATTTTGAACATCCTGTGCTGCATTACTCAGATAATTGTCGGCATCATTGATGGCTTCTGCTGCCTCCTGATAATCATAGCCTTCAAGTGCTTCTGCACTCTCAACCTTCTGATCCGCATTGGATATTTCCTCACTTACTGCACTCTCTATTTCTCCCTTAACTTCTTCATATGAGGGCGCAGAAGTCTCTGCACCAACAGTGATTTCCTTTTCCTCATCTGTAATTTCCTCCGCCAGTACCATGATTGGTTGTAGCAGCATACATGCACTTATTCCAAGTGCCAATGCCTTGATAAATCGCGTTTTCTTCATTATTTACCCTCTCATAAAGCAGAAAAAAATTTCACATCCTTAGCGCAATATTGTAATATTGTTTCACATTAAAGCGCAAACCACCAATATGATTTTAAATGACTCGCTACCACCAGTCAACACCACCATATTGCAATAAAAAAAGGCTGAAATCTATATATAGGGGGCAACAAAAAAAGCCGCATGGTTAGCGGCTTTTCGCGAATAATATCATCCTGTAAAACGGATATCCAATTCTATATGCTAAATACTTGAATTTCTTATGAAAGTCCATATATTTCAGCAATTTACGGCCCAAAGCGATGGTTTCGTCATAAAGAGATTTAATAGTTTTTTTAGAATCATTATCACGAACCAGCCTGGTCATGAGTATAACCTCCCCGACAGCTATTCCCCATTTTTCCACTGCGCAGTCAAATAGACTTTTTTGCATAAGGTATCTGCAGGTTTTCAGCTTTGAATCCGGAGATGTTAACTTGTTATTGTCAAAAGAGCTTCTGGTCAGACTTCCGCTTGATGCAGTCATTTCATAGACTTTTTCACCCAGAAGATATATTTTACCGCACCTTTCAATGAGACTCGGCATTATATATTCGTCCTCGGCAAATCGGAGTCCTTCGCCAAATTGAAGATCCTTCCATATCTCCTTTTTATAGAGTTTCCCCCAAACAACTGTAAACAAATAGTTGCACTGCTTGTTCTTGTTTAGTTCCCAAAACTCTTTTTCTGAGATGACCACGGACCTGAACTCACCGGGTATTTCTCCCTGTCCTATAATGCTTCCCTGGTCCGAAACCACGTCATATTCACCCATAACAGCATCGACATCATATTCTTTTATTGCAGTGATCATGCGGATGAGAGAATCCTCAGTCAAACGATCATCACTGTCCAAAAACGTGATGTAATCACCTGCAGCAATATCAAGGGCAGCATTTCTTGCTGAGGCCATACCACTATTTATCTGATGCAGAACATGGATATTTGAATGCATCCCGGCATACTCATTACATATATCCGGGGTGCTATCTGTGCTTCCATCATCTACAATTATTATCTCAGCAGTTACATTCTTCTGACGCAGCACACTATCAATACATTTGTTTATGTAGTTTGCCCTGTTGTACGCCGGAACTATCACTGATACATCTATTTTGCTCACTGGCTTTTCTACCCTTATTGCTTGACCGTCTCATCATGGGATGAGCCCTTGCCACCATCCTTTAAGTATCCTATGACGTCATCTGACATGATATCTGCGCCAAACTTTCTGGCGAACAGATATGAGCTGTCGCACAGATCAAAATACTCATCCTTCTTAAAAGTATAGGGTTTGCCCCTATTCCAGTCTGTTAATCTAAGGTTCTGGTACTGAACATCTTTATCTTTAAATCCATACCAGTTATCTCTATAGGGAGACATCTTCAACATTGTCTGTATAAAGACTTCATCAGCGCAATATGTCTGTTTAAAATGCTCATGGATAAACTGCTCATTATTCACGATATAATCCACAAAATCTCCGGTAATACTAAACCAGTTTGCACCTTTGCCAAGATATTGTTCAATATCCTTAACACGGTTTACGCCGAAGGCAATCTGAATCCGTCTCAAACAATCTCTAAACAGCTTTATGGGATCATGCTTTCTTCTGCCAATCAGCTTCTGGAAATAGTAATAGGTCTGAAGCCTCTCTTTTGCCCAGGAAGTACTCTCAAATGAATCATAATCAACAAATTCACAGCCTTTGTTGTCATCAAAAAACTTATGAATTTCGTCTTGAGATCTCAGAGGCATGTCTACAGCAGAAACAAGGTGATAGTAGTCGTATTTGCCGTTACTATGTGCGAGCTTTATAAGAGAAAGTTCTGCCAGGATCTGGGTATAATCTCCCCAATAAATCCCAATTGGGTCAGCAAAATGAATGTCTTTAACAGAACACTCCTTTATAAAGTTTTCCTTGTCAAAATCATGCGCCTTTGCATCAATCAAAAGGAAAAAGTCATTTCTGGGGTCGTTCAATAATTCAAGCAAAAACTGCAACTGTTTCCAATTGTTATGCGCAATAATCAAATAAGCATGTTTTCCCATTTATAATACCTTTAACAGAAGCTCCTGGATTTCACTCCAGGAGCCTCTAAAACACGTATCATATCAATCTCTTCTGAAAAGATCTCTTGTATAAACCTTGCTCTCAACATCATCGAGGCAGCTGTCATAGCGGTTTGCGATGATTGAATCGCAGCTGCTCTTAAAGCGCTCAAGGTCATTTACTACAAGTGAGCCAAAGAATGTCTGATCATCAGGAAGAGTTGGCTCATAAATGATAACTGTTGCGCCCTTAGCCTTAAGACGCTTCATAACGCCCTGAATACTTGACTGTCTGAAGTTATCACTGTTGCTCTTCATTGTAAGTCTGTAAACACCAACTGTGATTGGACGCTCTTTTTCTGCATTCCACATTGAGCTTGCTGTATAGTAACCAGCCTTCTCAAGTACTCTGTCAGCGATGTGATCTTTTCTTGTTCTGTTACTCTCAACAATAGCTCTGATAAGGTCCTCAGGAACATCCTGGAAGTTAGCAAGAAGCTGCTTAGTATCCTTAGGCAGGCAATATCCGCCGTAACCAAAGCTTGGGTTGTTGTAGTGAGAGCCGATTCTTGGGTCAAGGCAAACACCATTGATGATGTCCTCTGTTGAAAGGCCCTTAAGCTCTGCATATGTATCAAGCTCATTGAAATATGAAACACGAAGGGCAAGATATGTGTTAGCGAAAAGCTTAACAGCCTCAGCCTCTGTGAATCCCATTGTAAGAACAGGAATATCCTGCTTCTCAGCGCCTTCTACAAGAAGCTGAGCAAATGTCTCTGCCTTCTCCTTGCTGTTCTCATCGCAGCCAACGATGATACGGCTTGGATAGAGGTTATCATAGAGGGCCTTAGACTCTCTAAGGAACTCAGGGCTGAAGATGATTCTGTCAGTCTTGAACTGCTCTCTGACCTTCTTTGTATATCCTACAGGAATGGTTGACTTAATAACCATTGTAGCATTCTTTGAGCTCTCAAGTACAAGCTGGATAACAGCTTCTACTGCTGAACAATCAAAGAAGTTCTTCTGAGGATCATAGTTTGTAGGTGCAGCGATGATAACATAATCTGCATCTGCATATGCTGAAGCGCCGTCTGTTGTTGCCTTAAGCTTAAGGTCTCTCTCCTCATGCTCAGCCAGATACTTCTCAATATAATCATCCTGAATAGGGCTCTTCCAATTATTGATAAGGTCAACCTTCTCAGGGACGATGTCTACTGCTGTTACATCGTTGTGCTGTGATAAAAGCACCGCCAAACTAAGTCCTACATAACCTGTTCCTGCTACTGCAATTTTCATTTCTTTTTCCTTCTTTCTTTCTATACTCCACTCACATTTACGCGCTGTAAATATTTAAAAGCTTTTCAAGATATTCATCTATATTATCAAAGCTCAGCTCCTTGCATGCTTCATGCATCTGCTTCGCTTTTGCGTCATCTTGCCACAGTGAGTGGATTGCATCACAAAGCTGCTCCACATCTCCACTGTTGTACAAAAGACCTGTCTGACCAACCTTGATAAGCTCCGGGATTCCTCCGATGTTGGCTCCGATTACAGGTGTTCCGTAAAGCTGAGACTCCATTACTGAAAATGGGCAGTTCTCATACCACTCTGATGGATAAACAGACATCTTTGCCTTTCTGATAAGGTCCTCAAGATCCTTGCCACTCTGGAATCCAACATTCTTTATGTTAGGAACTCCTGCAAGCAGATCCTCCAAAGGTCCCTTGCCGGCAAAAATGAAATCAACCTCAGGCATTCTCTTAGCTGCCTCGATGAGGGTTCTAATACCCTTCTCCTCAGAATATCTTCCGAAGTAAAGAACATAATCTTCCTTCTGAGTATCAACCCACGGTATCTCATCAATAAAGTTATGAATTGCTACAGTCTTAGGTGCAAAAAGAGGATTACTGTCAAGCTTGCTCTTCATAAATTTGCTGCAGCAGATGAATTTGTCAATGTACTTGTATGTGCCCTTAAGCTTCCAGAAGGTTGCTTCCATAGTACCGATAGCACTCTTTGCTGTACTTCCGTGAATACATTTGCCCTTTGTACAGCTCATGAACTTGCCGCTAAGACACTTCTCGCAGTTCTCATGAGTGTTAGGGTTGTTGCACATATGGTTAGGACAAACCAGCTGATAATCATGTGCTGTAAACACAATCTTGCACTTACGATTTGTCTCTTTTCTCCACTTTACAATCTCAAGAATAACTGATGGTGTAAGCTGATAATTGAAGTTGTTAAGGTGAACAACATCAGGCTTAAAATCATCAAGAACAAGTCTTATCTTCTGACGGGCATCCTTTGAATAGATAGTCTTCAAAGGATAAGTCATTTTCTCAAGCTTGCTTGCGTTGTGGAAATCCATGTCCTGAGTATATGCATTTACTCTATTCCCAACACATCTGCCCTCATGTTCCATTCCAAAGAACTGAACTTCATGGCCCTTTGCTGTCAAAGCCTCTCCCAGTTTAAAAATATATGTCTCTGATCCACCATTAGGATAGAGAAATTTGTTTACCATCAGTACTCGCATAAAAAATCTCCAAACAAAACTTTCGAAATAAAATTTCTAAAACCATCCGTGGTATTATATAACTCAAAGCTAAATTTAACAATTGACAATTATATTAAAATATATAGCTTAATCATTCGAAATTATGTCAATTTTAACATCATTCATTTCTGAACTGCTTTAGCCAATTCATAAAATAAAGTTTCATCGATATGATATTTGTATTTCCTATTCAGATCCAGGCTATCCAAGGCTTCCTTAAACTGCTCCATGGAATCCACATACTTAACAAACTCATTGTCCTTGATCCAATAAAATACATTTTTGACTTTTCCGTTTGAGTTTCCAAAGGCTATACAAGGTGTATTTGTAATAGCTGCCATGATCATTCCATGCAATCTATCAGTAATAACCAGTTTTGCACTGCCAAATTGCTGAAGCTTTGCATTCACTTCCCTCTCACGGGATGCTTTATTAACAAAATGATCTATTACCGTATCAGTATAGGTCATTTCATCGCTGCCATACTTAACCTTAAGAAGTTCTACAACTTCAGCCTTCATATCGTCAGTAACTTTTTTCTCTTTGTCTTTTCTAAAGCAAAGGATAAAACCGCTTCTTTTCAGATCCTTACTGTTTGGATTCTTTAATCTTGTAACAATATCCGGGGCTATTTCTACATGTACCTCGGGCATCTTTTCTTTCATATAGGCCAGACTATTCTTTTCCCTGACAAAAATAGTCAGGTTTTTATTCATGGAATAAATTTTCCTGGATTCCTCGAAATAGGCTCTATCTTCGTCACTGCTATCAGCAAATGTAACCGTCTGAGGGAAAACAACGATCTTGTTGGACGAAAACTCAGTGAATATCTTTCTGACTCTTCTCTCCTCGTGTTTCCACAAAGATCCCAAAAAGCCGCCACCATTGAGCAGGATCACTGTACTGCTTGGAACCATCTTGGCAAAAAAGCTTCCGCCGTAGTCAAGTGCTTTTGTATGAATCTCAAAGGCTTTGATCCCTTTCTCAGCCAAAAGCTGCTCCTGTGAAAGAGTTATGGCATGATCACCAAGGTTCTCATGAAAAGGCGCCATAAAGAGTAGATATTCCACCTTAAAAAGTCTGATATACAAACCACAGAAAAACAGATATATATCAAAAACTATGATCTTTATTAACAGATAGATCTTTTTAATGAGTGAGCTCATTGATGAATTTCCTCGTCTTTCTAAATACCCGTGCACATTTATATCAATGCTTCCAGGTAGTATCCTTCTTTACAACACGTCCCGGGAATGGACCAACGATACAGCAGTTTGGTTCTTCAAACTTAGTTCCGATGGTAGCTCCGTATCCTACGATTGAGCCATCTGCAATATGGCTTCCTTTCAAAATTGAAACATTAGCTGTCAGCCATACGTGATTACCAATCTTAATAGGTTTACGTGAATTTGTAACCTCATTGGTAGTTGCATTAATAACCTTATGTCCATCACCGCTGTTTATAAAGACATGATGTGCAAAAAGACATCCATCGCCGATTGTAATCTCATTAGCAGCAAAAATAGTAGTATAGCAGTTTGCAATAAAATGATTACCTATTGTAAGATGGCCACCATCAACACACTTCAACGCAAAGCCTCTGGCTAAGCGGACATCATCACCGAATACTACATTACCGTTTGTGAAATCAATTATTCCATGACATCTGTCATAGTGCCAGATTCCGGTTGAACCTTCCTGAGTTCCCAGTCTGATCATTCCATAACGAGGTGGCGCAGAAAGCGTGATGACTCCACGCTTAAGACCGATACATTTAACCTTATTGGAAACAAGAATCGGCATATGTATCGCCGTCTTGAAATCAAACAGCTTAAAATTTATATATATAGATTTGCAATATTTAATAATACTAAGATATTTTGTAAACTTCATTTCATAGTCTCCCACATACATATTCTCAAAGATATATTTATAATCAAATTTCCCCAAAATGTCAAACGAAATATAAAAGCGCACTTGAACTTTTTGATGTTTTCGTATAAAATTCGAGCGAAGTATTTTTTCTAATAGTAATGAACGCAATTTGAAATATGTGGGAAGGAACTGATAATTAATGAAAGTATCTGTAATTGTCGCTCTGTATAATGTAAAAGATTATGCAGACGAATGTATAGAAAGCTTAATCAAGCAGACCTATAAGGATCTGGAGATCATACTGGTGGACGATGGTTCCAAGGACGAGACATCTGCTATTGTAGATAAATGGGCAGCACAGGATGACAGGATCAAACCTATTCACCAGGCCAACGGCGGTCTTTCAGCTGCCAGAAACACAGGAATGAAGGTTGCTACCGGTGACTGCATCGCATTTATCGATGGTGACGACTCAGTGAAGCCGGAATATTTTGAGGTTTTGGTAAAAAATATGGAGAGCACCAGAGCAGACATCGCAGGCGTAGGAAGATACGAAAATGTTCCCGGCGAAGATACCTTTAAATATTTTTCGATGGTAGACTCTCTTACAGTATATGATGATCCTCGCGATTACATGTATGACATTTATTCCGATAAAGATAAGCGTTTCTTCCAGAGCGGAATCGTTGTATGGGGCAAGATCTACAAGAAAGAAATCTGGGACGGAATAGAATTTCCAGTAGGTCGCAACAACGAAGATAGCTGGGTATTCCCCAAAATCATGACAAGATGTCACAAAATAGCCATTAGTCCTGACCAGCTATACTTCTATAGAAAAAGAAGCGGCAGCATCATGAGCAACGTAAACGAGAAGCTTGTTTTCTCCAAGATTGATTCCTGGATGTCACAGATTGATTTCTGGCGTAAGTCCAAGGATTCCCGTGCTGAGGAGCTTCTCTCCATCGTTGAAAAATATATCTGTCATTACATTTATATCAACGCAGAATATATGAAGTCAGATTACGGCAAGAAGTTAAAGCCCGAATACAAAGCTATGGTAAGCCATATACTTAAGACTAAGTATCTATCATTTAAGACAAAGATCAAGTACCTGACCTTCGCAAGAACAAGTAAGGTATTTAATTAAATAAGCATCAAAAACAGTATCGACTATGATACTGTTTTTTTTGCTCAATCCACATAAAAAAGGCAGATGCATAAATGCATCCGCCCTTTGTGATCTGATTCCTGGTAAGAACAAAATTACTTAAGAGTAACCTTAGCGCCCTCAGCCTCAAGCTTAGCCTTGATATCATCAGCCTCTGCCTTAGAAGCGTTCTCCTTAACCATCTTAGGAGCTCCATCAACGAGATCCTTTGCTTCCTTAAGTCCAAGACCTGTAAGCTCACGAACAACCTTGATAACC
>JAILMY010000222.1 GCA_024692165.1 Butyrivibrio sp.
CTACTGTATTGGAACCGCATGCTACTGTCATAACAGCCATCATGCAGGCCATAACTACTGATAATGATTTCAAAAGATTTTTCTTAATCATACTCTCCTCTTTTCCCATGTTTATTGACATGAAATATATTGTACTTACGCAGCGTGATGCAGATGTATCAATTTACCGCCGTGTGGCTTAGGTGAATTATTCTCTTTGCTCATACCAAAAGTTGTTCTCATGATCAGGCCATCGAAGATCATGTACATTGCAGGCAGTACCAAAAGAACTGTGAACATACTGATGATGGCACCTCTTGCCATAAGTCCGCACAGAGAGCCGATCATATCGATGCTGGAGATAAGTCCAACGCCGAAGGTTGCTGCAAAGAAGCTCAGTGCGCTGACAATTACTGACTTCATGCTGGTAGTAAGAGCTATCAAGGTAGCTTCCTTCTTGTTATGGCCATCCTTTCTCTCACCCAGATATCTGGTTGTCATAAGGATCGCATAGTCAACAGTGGCACCAAGCTGGATAGTTCCGATTACAACCGATGAAATGAAAGGTATGGTTGTGTGGGTGTAGAACGGAAGTCCCATGTTTACAAAGATGGCGAACTCAATAACCGCAACCAGGATAAATGGCAGTGAAACTGACTTAAGTACAAAAGCAATGATCAGGAATACCAATCCGATTGAAACGGTGTTAACAACCTGGAAATCGTGATTTGTAATATTGATAAGATCCTTTGTACAAGGAGCCTCGCCCACAACCATTGCCTTGGGATCATAGCTCTTAACGATCCTGTCTACGTTTGTGATCTGAGCATTTATCTCCTCGGAAGCGATCTTATAATCTGTTGTCAAAAGAACCATCTTCCACTCGTCGCTCTCAAGATCTGATACAAGATCCTCAGGAATGAACTCTCTTGGAAGTGAAGGGCCAAAGATTGAATCAGTGCTAAGGACTGATAAAATACCATCGGTCTCCTTCAGCTCTTTTAACATGGAAGTCATTGAAGCGCTGTCCAGATTCTTGTCTACAAGAAGCATGTAGGCCGAATTCATATCAAACTTCTCATCAACCTCGTTGGCTCCCTGAACACTCTCAAGGCTGTCAGGAAGTGTCTGGGTCAGATCGTAGTACACACTTGTGTGGTTGTTACCATATACAGCAGGTGTGATAAGTATAAGGAAGATAATAAAGAATACCGGGTAGTGCCCTGCCACGAACTTGGGTATTCTGTTAAACTCAGGCATCAAAGGCTTGTGCGCTGTCTTCTCAATGGCTTTATCGAAAATAAGGATCATACTTGGAAGGATTGTTACACATCCGATAACTCCAAATACAACTCCCTTCGCCATTACAACACCAAGGTCAAGACCAAGGGTGAAGCTCATGAAGCAAAGAGCAACGAAACCGGCTACTGTTGTGATGGAACTTCCTATTACAGAAGTGAAGGTAGCTGAGATGGCGTTTGCCATGGCATCAAGCTTGTTGTCATTTTTCTCAAGTTCTTCCTGGTAGCTGTGCCAGAGGAAGATTGAGTAGTCAAGGGTTACACCCAGCTGAAGTACTGCTGAAAGAGACTGGGTAATGAAGGAAATCTCTCCCTTGAATACGTTGGTACCCATGTTGTAAACAATTGCCATTCCTATACTAAGAAGGAAGAACAAAGGTATCAGGTAGGAATCCATTGTCAGTGAAAGAACTATAACTGCCAGGAGTACTGCAATTCCTACGTAGATCGGTGTCTCTTTTTCCGCCATGTTCTTGGTATCTGTAACAATGGCGCTCATGCCGCTCATAAAGCACTGCTTGCCACTTATCTTCCTGATCTCCTCGATGGCATCCATTGTTCCGTCTGCGCTGGTTCCCTCATCAAAAACCACAAACATCATTGTTGCATCATCTGAGTTAAAGGCTTCATAAACTTTATCAGGAAGCATTTCCATAGGAACGCTTAGATCCATTACAGAGTCATACCAGAGAACGTCAGCCACATGGTCCACATTCTCGATATTCTCTTTTAACTTGGCTACATCCTGCTCTTCCATCCCCTCTGCCACGTACAGTACAAAAGAGCCTGTGCCGAACTGATCAAGCAAAATGTCCTGTCCCTTCATGGTCTCAATATCCTTCGGAAGATAAGTCAGGATATCGTAATTAACTCTTGTGTTCAGATACCCGATCCCGGCCGGTACAAGCAGTGCCAGGGCTACGATAAGGATCACGTATCTCAGCTTTACTATTAGATGTGAAAGCTTATTCATAATCTGCCTCCTCGTTGAAACTTTAGATCAATTTCGCAAAAAAATTTGAAATTGATTATTGACCAATGGTCATTTTCTATAGTATGGTATAACACATAAATGACCGTTGGTCAATATTTTATTTCAAAAATTTAGCCGTATTTATTTGCAGGATATAGAACAGTAATTTGCTGCTTCCAAGATAAAGAAAGTGAGCAAAAAATGTTCGGGCTATGATAAAATAAGGCATAAAGAGGAACTAAAATGGGAAAAGCAGAAGAAAATAAAAAGAAAAAACTTGAAAATTTATTGAATACTTCTTTTGAACTGTTCACTTCAAAGGGACTGGCCAAGACCTCCATATCCGATATCGTGGAGAAGGCAGGCGTTGCCAAGGGCACCTTCTATCTATACTTTAAGGACAAGTATGACATCAGAAACAGACTCATCGCCCATAAGTCCAGTCAGCTTTTCATGCAGGCCTACGATAGCATGGAGAAAAAAGGTGTTAAGGGATTTGAGGAACGTCTTATCTATATGATGGACCACGTCCTTGACGAGCTCTCCGCCAACAAGGGGCTTCTTGCTTTCATCTACAAGGACCTTTCCTGGGCAGTATTCAAAAAAGCTCTCACCACCCCCATGACCACTGAAGACGTGGACTTCGGAGAGGTCTATCGCAAGATGATCGAAGAAGCAGAGCTTAAGTTCAGTGATCCTGAGATGATGCTTTTCCTGATCATAGAGCTGGTGGGCTCCACCGGCTACAGTTCCATCATGTACAACGATCCCGTGCCTCTGGAGGACTTAAAGCCCCACCTGGAGCAGACTGTTCACAGCATCATAAAGCAGTTCACTATTTCATGACAATATTTTGCCATTTGGCAAATCAAGGGAAGTCACGGGGACGGTTCTTCTGACTTGCCCTTGACTTTAAGTCACGGGGACGGTTCTTCTGACTTGCCCTTGACTTGACAAACCAGTCAGAAGAACCGTCCCCGTGACTTCATTGACTTGACAAACCAGTCAGAAGAACCGTCCCCGTGACTTCGGGGGTTGAATGGCCGTATCCTTTGTACTTCTCGTACTCATTTTCAAAATACTGGGCGTCGTAGAGGATAAGGTCAGCACCCTTTACGAACTGCGAAAGTTCTTTTTCCATGGAAGCATTTCCGTGTTCGTAGTCTGGGGCATATCAAGGATCTCAATCTTTGCCTTATAATCGGATAACTTGCAGGGCCAGTAAGGCTCAGAAAAAAGAGCATCCAACTGCTCCTTTGCAGAGACTCCTTTTCTGCATGCAAGGTAAATACTTATTTTCTTTCTGGCATCGCTAAGGCATGGGAATACCGGCAGACCAAGAACATGGTCCAGGTGTACGTGGGACAAAAGAATAGTGATCTCGTCGTAATTAAGTTCATTTATGTTAAAAAGTCCGGTGCCGGCATCAAGAATAATGGCCTCTTTTTTGTTCCCGTCATTTGCCTCAAGCAAATAACAGGAGGTGGAGCCTCCATACTTTGCAAAACCATCACCAAATATAGAATTAGATCCTCTGGTGCCAAAGACCTCAAGTCTCAGCCCGACATCTCTGAATTCTTCCATATTATTCACAAACAAATTCTGTCATTGTGTACACATTTGCAATAATATTCTAACAAAATAAAGCGGAAAAACTCTCGTTTTCCCGCTTTTTAATACAGTTAATTAAGTTTTTATAAATCCCGAATCCCTTTACTGAAGCACAAATCCGCCGTTTGGAGAAATAACCTGTCCGGTTACATAAGTAGCCTTCAGAAGGTATTCCATAGCACCTGCTATATCAGCTGTTTCGCCGATAAAGCCCTGAGGAATAGTTGACGCAAGGGCATTGAGCTCATCCTGATTTACACCCTTAAGCATATCTGTCATAATCATGCCGGGAGCAATGGCATTAACTCTTACTCCTCTTCCTGCAAATTCAAGAGCAAGAGCTCTTGTAAGTCCGATAATACCTGACTTGGAGGCACAATAGTCAGCCTGATTGATAACTCCGGTAAGTCCTCCAACGGAAGAAGTATTGATGATGCAGCACTGATTGGCCTTATCAGAATGATTTATCATATGTGGAAGAACCAGATGAGTCATATGAAGGAAACTCATAAGGTTAGTGTTGATAACACTCTCATACTGCTCTTTTGTGATATCAATCCAGTTGCAGTTGTTAGTAATGCCGGCATTGTTGATAAGCACATCGATGTTCTCGCCAAACTTTTCAACTGTAGCCTTTACCAGGCCTTCGCAGTCCTCATACTTGCTGACATCAGCCTTAACAACCAGAGCCTCAACTCCGTACTCTTTTGAAACCTTCTCTGCAATAGCATCTGATAAAGCCTTGGATGATTCGCTTCTGTAGTTGATAACTACGTTGTAACCAAGCTCTCCCAGCTTAAGGCTCATCGCCTCGCCGATTCCTCTTGATCCCCCTGTGATAATCGCAGTTTTTGCCATACCTAAGTCCTCCTGAACAATTCATGTTCAAAACCAAGTTAACAGTGTCTACCTGTTAATCATAACACAAAATAGATCAGAATGGAGATGACCGGGTGGCATTTATTTAGTTCAGGTGCCAGATATCTCTGTTGTACTCAGCAATTGTACGGTCTGATGAGAAATATCCTGCCTTTGCGATGTTGGTGAGCATCATCTTCTTCCACTTATCGCGCTTCTCATAATCAGCGAAAATCTCATCCTTCTTGGCAATGTAGCTCTCAAGGTCGATAAGAGTCATGAACCAGTCCTTGTTAAGGAGCTCTTTGTGGAGTCTCTCAAGGTTCTCCTTGTGTCCAACCTTAAGACACTGCTTGCTTACGATAAAGTCAACAGCCTCTTTGATCACCTTGCTCTTCTTGTAGTAATCCTTAGATACGTAATCAGCCTTCTTGTAGTGCTCGATAACTTCGTCAGCGCTTACACCGAAGATATAGATGTTGTCGTCGCCAACAAGCTCGTGGATCTCTACGTTAGCACCGTCGTCTGTACCTAGAGTTACAGCACCGTTGAGCATGAACTTCATGTTACTTGTTCCTGAAGCCTCTTTTGATGCAAGAGAGATCTGCTCTGAAACGTCACATGCAGGGATAAGCTTCTCTGCATAGCTTACGTTGTAGTTCTCAACCATGATGACCTTCATATACTTGTTAACATCAGGATCATTGTTGATGATCTCCTGAAGAACAAGAATAAGATGGATGATATCCTTAGCAATAACATAAGCAGGAGCTGCCTTGGCACCGAAGATGAATGTAAGAGGTCTTACAGGCTTCTTGCCACCCTTGATCTCAAGGTACTTGTGAATGATGTAAAGAGCATTCATCTGCTGTCTCTTGTACTCGTGGAGTCTCTTTACCTGAATATCGAAGATTGAATCAGGGTCAACCTCAACATTCTCGTGCTCCTTGAGGTAAGCAGCAAGCTCCTTCTTCTTGCCCATCTTGATAGCCTCGATACGATCAAGAACTTCAGGCTCATCAATGTGGTCAAGGAGCCTCTCAAGCTTGTTAGCATCCTTCTTGAAGCCGTCGCCGATGGTCTGTGAAAGGAAATCAGCCAGCGGATGGTTACAGGAAAGAAGCCATCTTCTGAAGGTGATACCGTTTGTCTTATTGTTAAACTTCTCAGGATAAATCTTGTAGAAGTCGTTAAGCTCTGAATCCTTAAGGATGTCTGTGTGGATAGCTGCAACACCGTTTATTGAGAATCCGTAGTGGATGTCAATAAATGCCATGTGCACTCTCTTCTCCTTGTCGATGATCTGGATCTTGGGTTTTCTTGGGTACTTAGCGCGGATTCTCTTATCAAGCTCCTTGATATAAGGAACAAGCTGAGGAACTACCTTCTCAAGATACTCAAGAGGCCATGTCTCAAGAGCCTCTGCAAGGATTGTATGGTTAGTGTAAGCGCAGGTCTTGCTTACTACATTGATGGCATCATCCATTGAAAATGCCTTATCCTCAACAAGAATTCTGATAAGCTCAGGAATGATCATTGTAGGATGTGTATCGTTGATCTGAATTACAGCATGGTTATTGAGCTCGTGAAGGTCATACTGGCGCTCCTTCTGCTCTCTTAAGATAAGCTGTGCTGCATTGGATACAAGGAAATACTCCTGGTAAATTCTAAGAAGATTTCCGGCCTCATCTGAATCATCAGGATAGAGGAAAAGAGTCAGGTTCTTGGAAGTAGCTGTCTTGTCGAAATCAATGCCCTTCTTAACAAGCTTCTCATCGATGGATTCGATATCGAAAAGACGAAGCTTATTAACTCCTGTGTCATATCCAACTACATTCATATTGTAAAGACGGGATACAACCTTCTGATCGCCGAATGCAACCTCAAATGTTGTGTCTGTCTTCTCAAGCCATGACTGATCCTCGATCCAGTCGTTCTTCTCAGCATTCTGAAGATGATCCTTGAAGACCTGCTTGAAAAGTCCGAAGTGGTAGTTAAGACCGATACCTTCACCTGCAAGACCAAGTGTTGCAATAGAATCAAGGAAGCAAGCTGCAAGTCTTCCGAGACCACCATTACCAAGTGATGGCTCAGGCTCGCACTCTTCGATCTTGGCAAGATCCTTGCCGTTCTTCTCCAGTACCTCTTTCACCTTGTCATATACTCTGAGGTTAATGAGGTTGTTTGAAAGAAGCTTACCGATAAGGAACTCCATAGAAATGTAGTAAACCTTTTTCTCACCGTTATAAACCTCTGCAACATCCATAAGGCGTGTTGTCATATCAAGGAGTACATAGTAAGCCTCCTTGTCTGTACACTCCTTAAGAGTCTTGGAAAACTTGTCCTGAGCAATCTCCTCAAGCTGTCCCTCAAGGTTAAGAACCAGGACGTCGCGCTGCATGTTTGTGTGCTTTGACATATTTTAATCTCCTCTCTTATCTAGGAAAACGTTTTCTCGCATTGCAAAAGTAACTATATCATAGGAAAACGTTTTCTGCAAGTGGCATTTTAAAAATGTTTAAAGTTGTCTATTTAAGCGGCTCATGCACCGGCTTTAAACTATTATATCTTCGTATTTCAGACGTACCAGAGTATGTTTCATGGTGACCTTGCGGCCTTTTTCTCCATTCATGAGCCTTGAAACCTCATCCAGTGCCTTCTCTGATATTTCAACGAAGTCCTGCTTCACGGTATTCATCTGTTTTCCCACATATCCCATAAGGATAATGCCGTCAAAACCGCATACCGGTCTGAAAATATCCATATCAATAAGTGCCTTCATGGCACCAATAGCCATAAGATCCGATGCGCATACAACGCAGTGGTTGTTCTTGGCATAGCGCATGGTAAGTTCTCTTGCCCTCAGCTCTGAGAATTTGCCGTTTCTGATCATGAGCTTTAAACTCTTCTCATCACAGAGCTTCTTGATGCCTTCGAGACGCTGTGCAGTTACATAGCCGTCCTCTTCCCCCTGAATATAGAGAACCTTTTTGCACTTGTTCTCGGTTATGGTCTTCTTGGCCACGTCATATTGAGCCTTGGCGTGATTGATGCTGACTGAGCTTGTGTTCTCATTCACCATGGGTGCATCGATGACAACTATTTTGAAATCCCCTGATTCAATAAGCTTGTGCAGCACCTTATCCTTGGTGGTAAGGCCGTACATAATGATTCCTCTAATACCCTGAGATTCAAAGTAACTCTTCACCTCTTCAAGATTCATATCCTCGATCATGGAGTAAAAAACTGTGATAAGGTCCATCTGCAGCTCTTTTGCCCGGTGCACTGCTCCGGAAATATACTGCATATTTATCTCGTCGCTGGCTGAAGTATTGAGATTGAGCCTGATAAGAAGTGCCACACGGCCTACTCTCTTGGAAGAAAGACTGGCAGCGACAGCGTTTGGTACAAAGCCAAGTCTCTCAACCACCTCGTTGACCTTGGCCTTGGTGGCTTCGCTCACATTAGGATAATTGTTAAGCACCTTGGAAACCGTGGAGATGGCAACTCCCGCTTCCCTGGCTACATCTTTTATAGATACCATTTGTTCCCCTTATAAAAATCAAAATAAACCCAATAATAAAGTGCTTGGAAAACGCTTTCCAAACACTTTAATATTACAATTATTCCTTTAAGATGTCCACTAAAGAAAGTATAAAAAATATGATAACCACCTGATTATAGTGGATAAAATAAACTTTTAATTCAGTCCTGAAAGGATCACGTTCCAGATCACAGTTGTAGGCTGTGGTTGATAATGTATTCCGTCTGCCGGATCAAGATAGATATCCGGATTGGAATTTATATAAGAGTAGAGATCAATGACCTTTACACCATTGGCATTTGCCCATGACCAAAGGGAATTATTGTAGGCAATCTGAAGATCATTGGTGTAATGGGTTTTATCAAAATCATTTGCCAGGGCTGAGTCCAGAGTTGGTCCGACTGTGCACAGGATCAGATTCTTGCCCTGGGAAAGGACATAGCTATAAAACTCTGCGTAGGGGCCAAAATCACCATAATTGTTGCAACCCATCCAGGACACCAGGGTATCGAAATTTTCCCATCCCACATTATTCACAGCGTTTATCATATAATCCTGCTGGCAGGCATCCTTGCAAAACACAGTTATGCCGTTGTAGGAGCCATACCAGATTTCGTCCACTCCCCCATTAAACATATCCACGGACCTTGAGTCGCCGGTATATACGATGCGGCCATAATCCACGGTCTGTGGTGCCGGGGCAGGTTCCAGGGCTGGCTCAGGTTCCGGGGCAGGTTCCGGGGCTGGCGTAGGTTCCGGGGCCGGGGCTGATGCCTGATCTGCCTGGGTAGTTTCTGCAGAAGCTGATGGAGCCGGCGGAGTATCTTCTGCTTTGGTTTTTTCTGATGAAGCTGACGCAGCCTCTTTTGCCTTGTTTTGTTCTGATGAAGCTGCAGAAGTTGATGCATCCTTATCTGCCTTGGTTTGTTCTGCCGTAGCCTCAGTGGATTTTGCTGTTGCAACGTCCGTTTCAGACTTTTGATCCTTTGCGGAATTCGCAGCTTCTTTTACCTCAGATTTAGTGTCTGCCTCAGAAACGGCCGTGCTTTCCGTGGTAGCTGAAATCTCTGCACCGGCAGCCGCATCCGGATTATCGAGGCTCTTTTTTGCGCCGCATCCGGCCAGGACCAGTGTTGCAGCCATGATTATTACAAGTAATTTCTTTTTCATAATTCCCTCAGTCAATTTATATCACTTAGTTTTTTCTTTATGCAAAAGAGCTATCGTCCCAGCGATCAGCACTCCAATAAGAGGCAGAAATCTATTGATACGTCCAAGTAAAATGCCCTTGAAACCCGCCAGGAAAACCACATACAGGATTACTTCCAGGGTCAGCATTCCAATGGCAGTTCTTTTACCTGACTCTTTGCCCATTCTCTCTGCCATAAGTACGCAGGTGCAGGCAAGACTCGCCAGAATAAATCTCGCGATCACCCCAACAGCGAAATGAACGCCGGTAACATTTATTAGCGATGCCCTCAGAGCCTCTAAAATTGCGTATGAAATTATTGTGATTTTCAGGAATTTGCCTTCGACATCTTTGAATTTCAGAACTCCAAAAAGAAACAATGCAACGCATATAATACACTGGCCGGCATAGATGATTATCCTGTAAATATCAGTGATTCTTACTATCCCCACAATTCCCAAAACAAAAGCCGCAATGAGCATTATCCCCTTTATTATTGCAGCAGTTCCAAAGGTATTCACAGCAGTGTTATTTTCATTACCGGTACTTTCTCCCATTTTTTATCCCCCAAAATCTAATACAGGCTGTAGCCCTACGAAAACTACAGCCCATTTTTGTAATTGTTATTTAACTGATTTCTTAAAAAGATTTGTTGAGTACTCGGTGAAGTTGTCCTCAACCCATTTCGTGAAATCCTTTGAGGTCATTACCTTGTCCCCAAATGCCTCAACAACTATATCGTCAGATCCGTCCATAACCCGCTTATAGAGCGATACAATAAGATCGTTCAAAAATACCTGGGTTCCGGTGCTGGGAAGCTGATCCAGTTCAATAAGTGTATCTGTGATTTCCTTACTAATGTGATGCTGATGCTTGATATTTTCCAACAACTCTTTTTCATTGTTAATCATTAGTACACCCCCTTGTGTGGTAAACGTCTTATAGATAACATTTTACCACAAATAAAAACGACAGAGTAGCTAAAGATAAGCCACTCTGCCGAAATATCAAATTTTATTCAGCAACAACCTTGCTTCCTTTATGCCTCTTGATCTGCCCATGGCCTCCGGCTTTGATGGTAGCCTTAACAAATGTGTTCATGATATCGCTATATCCTGTCTTCCCATCCTTATCGTAATCAGCTTCCAAAGTCTCAAATTCGCCGTCGGAGTATGTAACAGCCATTGCATTTCCGTCGGCTGTCTTTAAAAGGATCAAGGTCTTTCCATCATCCTCAGTCTTGAAGTACTCGTAATCCTCACCATCAAGGAATCCGACAATATCTTCAACTGCTCCGGAAAGAACATCAGCTGCCTGAGCCATATCCAAAGCTACCGGAATCTCTTCCACAGCCTCTTCAAGAATTGGTTCTTCAAGCGCTAACATATCTGCCGCTTCTTCAGGTACTGGTTCCTCAAGGGCAGGGAACTCTGCCACTTCTTCCGGTACTGGTTCCTCAAGGGCAGGGATCTCTTCGGTAAGTGCCATATCCACTGAAGGTTCTTCTGCAGGAATCTCCTCAGGCGCAGGCTCTTCTGCCGGAATTTCCTCAGGCGCAGGCTCCGCAAGAGCCTCAACCTCTGCGTCAAGAATCGCATCGAGATTTTCTGCCGGAGTTTCAGGCATTGCCTCAGGCATTACAGCTCCCTCAGGCATTGGCATGTCGCCTGCTGCGATCATTGCCGCCATTACAGGATCTATATCTACAGGTTCTTCAATAACCGGCTCTGCCGGGATATCCATCGGAATATCGGCAGGAATATCTGCAGGGATCTCCTCTGTAGGCATTACCACAAGGATTTCGGGTTCTGTGGCAGGTGCAGGTTCTGCGACAGGCACTTCAGGAATTAGCTCTGGTGCAGGTTCTTCGGCAACTGGCGCTGATGCTTCGGCGGTTGGTGCTGCTTCTGCGGCTGCCATCGCTGCCATCATTGCATCCATATCCACAGGGGCTTCTTCTGCCGGTGCCTCTTGAGCAGGCTCTACAAGTGCCTCCGGGGCTGGCTCTACAAGTGCTTCCGGTACTGGCTCGGCTGGTATATCCACAGGAATATCAGCCGGGATATCTACAGGTACTTCTGGCGCGGGCGCTTCCGCTGCTGGTGCTGCCTCTGCAGCTGCCATCGTTGCCATCATTGCATCCATATCCACAGGGGCTTCTTCTGCCGGTGCCTCTTCTGCCGGCGCTGCTTCTGCGGCTGCCATTGCTGCCATCATTGCATCCATATCCACTGCGGCATCTACTGGAGCCTCAGGTACCGGCTCTACAATTGCCTCTGGCACCGGCTCTACAAGTGCTTCCGGGGCTGGCTCTACAATTGCCTCTGGTACTGGCTCGGCTGGTATATCCACAGGAATATCAGCCGGGATATCTACAGGTACTTCTGGTACCGGTGCTTCGGCGGCTGGTGCTGCTTCTGCCGCTGCCATCGCTGCCATCATTGCATCCATATCCACAGGGGCTTCTTCTGCTGGTGCTGCTTCTGCTGGTGCTGCCTCTGCAGCTGCCATTGCTGCCATAACGGCATCCATATCTACTGCGGCATCAGCCGGTATCTCCGGTGCAGTCTCTGGAACTGGTGCAGGTTCCGGAACTGGAGCGGGCTCTGGCGCTGGGGCGGGAGCTGCTGCTCCTGCTGCCATTGCTGCCATGGCGGCATCAACATCTGCTGCGGTCTCAGCTGAAGCCATAGCTACAAGCATAGCATCAGGATCCACCGGAGCTTCTGCAGCTGCTATAGCTGCTGCGTCTGCCGCTGCCTCAGCTGCTATAAGTTCATCAAGATTAGGGAGCTCAGCAATTGGCTCTGGTGCTGCATCTTTTTTACGTTCTCTTTTAGGCTTAGGCTCTTCCGGAGCAGGTGCGGCAGGTGCTTCGCCTTCTTCCTGCTTCATAGCAGCCAAAAGGTCATCTACATTAGCTGTAGATAAGTCCTGTCCATTCAACAAATCCTGAGTACTCATGCCATCCATGCTGATTCTCCTTTCGTTAACGTCAATCTATTTTTGGGCATAAATTCCCCTTTTTTATCTAAATAGTGTCTATTTATATTATCGTTTATTTCTTGATGTTTTTATAGTAAATTTTTTGTAAACTTTATTTCCTAACGCCTTAAAAGGTGTCATAATATAAGAAGCAAATAATTATTCAACCCATATCTTACAAAGGAGGTTCCTATGGCCGAGATGAACACCAAAGCAATGTACAAGCTTTCCTATGGACTATTTGTCTGCACTGCTGTGCAGGGCGAAAAAAAGAATGGCTGTATCATCAATACCGCCATTCAGGTAGCTTCCGATCCAAATCGTATTTCTATCGCTGTAAACAAAGCGAACTACACCCATGACATGATCATGGAAACCGGCGCCTGCAATATCTCTGTACTTAGCCAGAATGCGAGTTTTGAGACCTTCAAGCATTTCGGATTCCAGAGTGGCCGAAATGTGGATAAATTCGGTGATTATTTGCAGTCTTCCTACAAAATGGCAGAAAATGGAATCCCGATCATAACAGAAGGAACAAATGCCTATTTCTCACTTAAGGTAGAAAAGAAGGTAGACCTTGGTTCCCACACTCTTTTCATTTGTGAGCCACTGGCAATGGAGGTTCTGTCTGCCGATCCTTCCTGCACCTATGAGTTCTATCAAAACAACATCAAGCCAAAGCCACAACCTGTAGGCACAACGCCAAAGGGCGAAACTATCTGGCGCTGCACCATTTGCGGCTATGAGTATGTTGGCGAAGAACTTCCGGATGATTTCATATGCCCGATCTGCAAACATCCCAAGGATGACTTCGAAAAAATTGTGAGATAGTCAATAATTCAGAGTCCAAGACTAAGTTCCTCTATATAAAAAGCTGCGGAAGCCTCTTTTACCAAAGAATATTCCGCAGCTTTTCCATTTATTATTTAGTTTGCAGTTTCTCATCCCAGTGAAAGAAGCTTCTTATATGCATCATCCTTAGCTGATGAGAACAGGATAAAGAACACTCCGATTCCGGTAAGGAGGAATATCATTGAAGGACCAAGGGCCTCTGAGAAAAAGTTCCCGTCAAAAAGAATTCCAAAGAAAACAACCGGAACACAGCTTATACAGCAAAGTACAACTCCAAGAGAAAGCATAAGGGACTTCTTAACGCCGTTAAGCTCTTTCTCATTCTTTACCATATCCCTTGTATCATAGTCGATACAGCAGGATTTCTTTTTTATGAATTTCCATTCCCTCGTACGAGCAGATGAAAGAACTATGAATCCAACTCCCACACCGGCAAGTACAAAGAGAAGTGCTACGCCAATACCCTCAAAGAGGCCTGAAAGCAATTTGAGGAAAAAGACATCTCCAAGTCCGCTTCCAAGAATTGGTCCGGCCGGTGCAAATATGCAGAACATTACGCCAAGTCCCAGTAAAAATCTGCTGGTTGTAACATCGGATACATATGCCAGAGCCTCATCAACACTGACAAGACGCTTTCCTGCGTAATTAGCAGGTGCTTCGACATGCATTCTATTAGGATTAAACTCCACTGGCTGCGGCTCGCTCTCATTTTTCTTAAGTCCAAGTGACTCTGAAAGCTCATCCAGATTACCAAATTCAGAAATAACTGTTCCGATGGCCTCGTTCTCCTGCTTACCGGCAGCGATAAGCTCGTTGTACTTATCCTCCATCATAGACCATAATTCCTGCTTAGCCCTTTTAACATCCTCTGTCTCAGGCATCTTAGCAAACATTGTTTCAAGATAATTCTTCAATACTTCCATCACTCATTCCCCATTTCTATAAAGTTTTCAATAACCTCTTTTGTCAATTGCCACTCTTCACATTTTTCCTGATAATACTTCCTGCCCTCATCGGTAATCTGGTAGTAAGTTCGCTTTTTCCCATTCTCAGCTTCCCTGCTAAAAGAGCTGATGTAACCATTTTTCTCAAGTCTGGTAAATGCCGAGTAAAGCGTCGTCTCCTTGATCAGATATTTCTCTTCAGATATGGATCTGATATTCTTGGAAATCTCATATCCGTAAGAGGGTTCATTTTTCAGGAAAAAGAGAATAATGGTGTCGTTGTAGCCTCTGATCACATCACTACTTATCGTCTGCATATTCTCACCTTCTCTGAATGATGATCATCTTTTACTACGACAATCATACTACGTCTGTCATAGTAAAAATATAATACGACAGTCGTAGTATGTCAATACATATATTTCTATTTATCAGCAAAAAAGCTGCCTTTATATCGCCAAAAACGAAAGTATCTTGAAGAATACTCTTTTGCAATGTTATACAAAAACCGGAAACAGCAGAATTCCTACCATTTCCGGTTTCATTAGTCGAATAACTTATTCACTTAGTCGGAAAAACAGGATTAAACAATACCCTGAGCCTTCATAGCCTCTGCAACCTTAAGGAAGCCTGCAATGTTAGCGCCTGCAACGTAGTCGCCTTCCTTGCCATACTTCTTGGCAGCCTCAGAAATGCTCTTGTAGATATTAACCATGATTCCCTGAAGCTTGTTGTCAACCTCTTCGAAGGACCATGAA
>JAILMY010000028.1 GCA_024692165.1 Butyrivibrio sp.
TATGAAGGAAGATCCATCTGGCTTCCTCTTAGCAACGGAATGTACCTGAATATCACAGTTCCTACTAATGAAACTCAGGGTGAATGGCAAAGACTCATTTTGAATATTCTTATTGTTGCCATACTAGCCATGATTTTATCAAGCATCTTTTTGATGTTTTTCCTGAAAGTAATAACAAAGCCCCTCGAACAGCTTACCGAGGCAGCTGAGCAGGTAGATAAAGGAAATTTCGATATCAACCTGACCTACGACACAGATGACGAGATTGGCAGGCTCACAAAATCCTTCAAGATATTAACCGGCAATATGAAAGCGCATATCAACGCACTGAACGAACAGGTATTTATAGATTCTCTTACTCACGTAAGAAATAAGGGTGCTTTTTCCATTGCCGCCGAGGAACTTCAGGAACAGATAAACAACGGGTCCATAGATCCGAATTTTGCTATTGGTGCATTTGATTGTGACGGACTAAAGAAAATCAATGATGAGTACGGGCACGATAAAGGTGATATTTATCTAAAGAAAGCCTGTCGTACTTTAAGTGATGTTCTCAAAAGAAGTCCCGTCTACAGAGTCGGTGGTGATGAATTCTTCATAATCTTGAAAAATGAGGATTTTCGGAACTTAGATTTTCTTCTGGATCGTTTTGACAAAGTCGTTGATGAGATAAATGCAACAGCCGATATGCTGATGTATGAAAATAAACGCGAGAGAAAAATGTGCCGGGAAACCTGATGGGTCCCGGCACCAATTGATTAATTGTACAAATAAAAACCACTGAATATACCATTTATTTCAGGATTCTCTTTAAAATCATCCATTTCCATATACCGAATATCAGCATCTAAGCTGCCCTGCATTGTCAGAGCTTCTTTTTCATCCCCTGAAAACAGCATCTTATCTGCAGTGTCTGAAAGATGCGTTATGGCCAGGGACACATTCAGTGGACTTAGAACCTTTAAGAAGTTCTCGCCCAGGATTTCCGGGCTTTCACGCAAAGACCCTATACTTTCTTCAAGATCGCGGAGTGGAGCCTTAAGAAATTCTTCGACTGATCCGTGAGGGGCGTAACGAAAATCCCCCTGCCACTCATTGGCAATATTGGTTGAATCCGTGTTTTCAATCCCCAAAGAAATCCTGTCACATTCGTGCTTTAAAAGACCGGCTCCGTGCCTTGTGATATAGCTCCTGGTCACATACACAACTTCATCGATGGTAATTCCGGCTCTGCGGGCAAAGGCTTCCGGATTTGTAAGTCCTGTCCTTGATCCCGTAACATGGGGTGCATACTCTTCATTCTCGCTGTCAAGTAAAAGCCCCTGTCCCGACTCAAAGATTACCCGATCATATCCGCTAAGAAAAGCCCGGATAGCTTTGCCGGAAAATTTGTCATCACTGAGATTACCATCCTCATGGCTATCTCCATCCTCCGGGTCACCGATCAGGGTGACCTTTTTTGCTGCATCACACATCTCCACGGCTGCATTCCAAAGCACGTTATCATCCTCCAGAAGATCCATGAACTCACCGCACTTATCAGGATCAAGATAATCCCCACGATAGGCTTCGCCGCATAAATCTTCTTGAGATCCTTTAAGAAGCTTTGTTATACGTGGTATCACATACTCCTTGCGATTTTGGCAAAGACGCTCGTACAGGCCCTTTTCGCCGCCTCTTTTCACATCCCCTACTGTAATTCCAAATCCTGCTCTGGTGCGCAAACAGGCCTCATATATTCCCATTCCGCAGCTGCCATGGCGCTTATCTCCCCGGCTCTTTTCCAAAGCCATATTAATAAGCACATCGTCGATGGTGGTTATGGGAGTTTCGGGCATAGAAAAAATACTGCTCTTTAGCCCTGAAACGGCATAAAAAGCAGCATATTCTTCATTAAGTTTGTAGAGATCAGGATAAAAGGTATCTGCCCACAGGGTGTCTGCCCCGGCAAAGGAGCCGGCTCCCAGTTCATGGAAAACAAACCGCGTATCAGCAGCAGATCCTGCCATACCGGCAGGTCCTTGCCAATTCTTCTTCACCACTGTGTGTCCGGACTGCGCTCCGCCATTATGCCTTATTACCAGGCTCCTGACATTTTCTCTTAACGCACCTTCCCGGTGATCGCCATTATCAGGGCGCATCGCCCGGGCACCGGAAGATAAGTCGTCCACCACACGGCCCTTACCCTCATCTCCAAAGTTTTTCCCAATTACAACATAAACTCTTGGGTTCATTAAAAGAAAAATCCCAGTCCCTTCTTCTTGATGGTCAGATGTTCAACAGCTTTTTTTACAATGGGTCTTGCAAGGTCGCTCCACTGATCAAGAACTTCCCTTTCAGACATTCCGTTTATCAGCTGCATTGTAGAGATAATGATCTCCGGAATGTAATTGACATCGTTCTTGTTAAGAAGGATGACCTTTCCGGGAATTGCTCTGTTAAAGTTGGCAGGGATCACATCGGAGTTTGTGAGACTTATGTGGAACACCTCATATTTTTCCATAGCCATATTAGCCAGCTCTGTGCTGCTATATGTGGATGTGTGCTCGCCGAAAATCTTCTCCAGCTTATCTGCCATAACAGTTGTATGACAGTCAGCATCGCCAATGGTAAAAAGAAATCCCTTCTTGCCTCTCTTTTCAAAAGAATCTATTGAAGTATGCTTTGCAGCAAAGTACCACAACAGCTCAAAGTCCTCCGGAGCATCTGCGCCGGCTCCCTCAAGCCAAAGGGAAAGAAGCTGCTCTGCGATTCTGATATCTGACTCAAACTGTGTAACCTGAAGCGGTGCATCATCAGTTACGTCGCCGATAGCAGCGAACATAAGCTGAGGATCCGATACAGGCTTTGTGGAATAGAGCTTCATCATTGTCTCATGAAGCGCATTCTTGGCAATGGCCTCTGAAAGATATCCCATAGATCCTGTGACGTCAAGACCGATGATGATAGGTGTTGAATTAGGGTGGTCCTCTGAATCCCTGGCCTCTCTAATATTGATATACTTAGGATCAAAGCGCTCCTCCATCTTTGTCTTTTTAAAGATCTGGGATGCTGTTGATCTCTCTGAAATTCCTGAACTTGCTTTCAGTTTGCTCCAGTCAGCACTTGTGTAACTACCGTGTCCCATACTGTTCCTCCATAACAAAATCTTAATCAATTATTTCCATTCTACCACATAGGTCAATACACCCAATTATGGCACTCAATATCTGTGCAAAACAGCAAAAAATGCCGTAACAATCGCATTTTTCTTGACACTCCCCAATCAATTTTCTATCATTTAGTATAACTCGGGGGAGTTACTGCATGTTAATAGAATACAAACCCTATAAGGGTATGTAAAATATTTACATAAGGAGAAAAGGTATGAAAGGTTTTGCGATGCTCAAAATCGGCGAGGTAGGCTGGATTGAGAAAGAGCGCCCGGTTTGCGGACCTAACGACGCTATTTGTAAACCACTTGCTATCGCTATCTGCACATCAGACGTTCACACAGTCTGGGAAGGTGCTGTTGGTGACAGACACAACATGATCCTTGGTCATGAAGGTTGCGCTGAGGTCGTTGAGGTTGGTTCTGAAGTTAAAGACTTCAAGCCCGGCGACAAGGTTCTTGTTCCTGCTATCACTCCTGACTGGAACTCACTTGAGGCTCAGAGCGGCTATTCAATGCACTCAAGCGGAATGCTCGCTGGATGGAAGTTCTCAAACTTCAAGGATGGTCTTGATGCTGAATTCTTCCACGTTAACGATGCTGACGGCAACC
>JAILMY010000050.1 GCA_024692165.1 Butyrivibrio sp.
AATTACGCCCTTTCTCATGAGCTCTGTGATCTTCGCATAGAGCTCTTTTACCTTTTCATAATCAGGAAGACCGAACTCGTCCTTGGCGATCTTAAACTGCACAAGCTTGTTGCCTGCACTCTTAAGCTCAGGTGTTACAACATCTGAAAGCTTTGCAACATCTACAGCAAAAGAAACCAGGGTAGGAGGAACGTTTATTTCGTTAAAGGAGCCTGACATGGAATCCTTACCGCCTATTGAAGCGATGCCAAACTGCAGCTGAGCATCAAATGCTCCGAGAAGTGCTGTGAAAGGCTGGCTCCAACGCTGTGGATCCTCTGTCATTCTCTTGAAGTACTCCTGGAAGGTGAAGTGGAGGTTCTTATAATCACCACCGTTTGCCACAATCCTTGCAACAGACTCAGTTACTGCGTAAGCTGCGCCGTGGTATGGGCTCCAGCTTGAAAGATAAGGATCAAAGCCGTAGCTCATCATTGTAACTGTATCTGTTTTGCCTGAAAGCACAGGGAGCTTAGCTACCATAGCCTGGGTCTCTGTAAGCTGGTACTTACCACCGTAAGGCATAAGTACTGAACCGGCTCCGATTGAGGAGTCGAACATCTCAACCAGACCTTTCTGTGAACATACATTAAGGTCTGCAAGCTCAGCTAAAAGAGCCTTCTTCACATCGCCGGCTTTAAGCGCCTCAGCAGCCTTCTCGCTGGCTATTTTTTCAAAATAGTTATCTTCCTTAGAAGGAATCTCAACCTTTACGGTTGTCTCCTGGTGAGCTCCGTTTGTATCAAGGAAAGCTCTCTTAATATCTACGATCTTCTTGCCTCTCCAGTTAAGAACAAGTCTTGGCTCCTCAGTAACTACCGCAACTTTGACAGCCTCAAGGTTCTCTTCTGCAGCATAGGAAAGGAACTGCTCTGCATCTTTTGGAGCAACAACAACAGCCATTCTCTCCTGTGACTCTGAGATTGCAAGCTCTGTTCCATCAAGACCTGCGTACTTCTTGGGTACAAGGTCAAGGTTAATATCAAGACCGGGAGCCAGCTCACCGATTGCAACGGAAACTCCGCCGGCACCAAAGTCGTTACATTTCTTTATAAGTTCGCTTACTTCAGGTCTTCTAAAGAGTCTCTGAAGCTTTCTCTCTGTAGGAGCGTTACCCTTCTGAACCTCAGCTCCGCAGCTTGTTAAGGACTCAGAGTTGTGAGCCTTGGAAGAACCTGTAGCTCCGCCGCATCCGTCTCTTCCTGTGCGTCCGCCAAGAAGGATAATGATATCTCCGGGATCAGCGCTCTCTCTGATAACGTGCTCCTGAGGAGCTGCGCCCATTACCGCACCGATTTCCATTCTCTTTGCAACGTAGCCCGGGTGATAAACCTCTTTTACATAGCCTGTTGCAAGACCGATCTGGTTACCATAAGATGAATATCCGCTGGCAGCACCGCGAACCAGCTTTTTCTGTGAAAGCTTGTCCTTAAGTGTCTCAGATACAGGAACTGTAGGATCTGCTGCACCTGTAACACGCATAGCCTGGTAAACATAGCCTCTTCCTGAAAGCGGATCTCTGATAGCTCCGCCAAGGCAGGTAGCTGCTCCACCAAAAGGCTCGATCTCTGTAGGATGGTTGTGAGTCTCGTTCTTGAAGAACACAAGCCAGTTCTCAGTCTCAGGTCCCTTGCCGTAATCAACTTCAACAGGAACAACAACTGTGCAGGCATTGTTTTCCTCGGATTCCTCCATATCTGTGAGCTTTCCGTCCTTCTTGAGCTTCTTCATGCCCATGAGAGCGATATCCATAAGGGAAATGAATTTCTCTTTTTTCTTGTCATCTGTAGTATAAAGAGCATCTCTTGCTGCAAGATACTCATCATAGGACTTCTGTATGGGCTCCTTGTAGAATCCGTCGCCAAACTCTACCTCTTTGAGCTCTGTACCAAAAGTAGTATGACGGCAGTGGTCAGACCAGTATGTATCAAGAACTCTTATTTCTGTCATGGATGGATCGCGCTTCTCATCATCATGGAAGTACTGCTGGATCCACTTAAAGTCGTTAAAGGTCATGGCAAGGCCAAGAGACTCATAGAGGTCCTTGAGATCCTTCTCATCAAGATCCTTGAATCCGTCAAAGATCTTAACATCCTCAGGCTCGTCATAGTTCTCTACGAGAGTCTCAGGCTTTTTGTCAGCTGCAATCCTTGAATCTACAGGGTTCATGGTGTAGTCCTGGATCTTCTTAAGCTCCTCATCGGTCACATTTCCGATAAGCATATAGGTAACAGCAGTCTTGATAACAGGCTCCTCGTCACCCTTTATAAAGCGAACGCACTGCACAGCAGAATCCGCTCTCTGGTCAAACTGACCCGGAAGAGCCTCGATGCTGAACACCTTTGCATTCTCGGGAATTTCAATTTCTTCTCTATATAATATGTCTACAGGTGGCTCGGAAAAGACTGTCTTGCAAGCCTTCTCAAATACCTCATCGGACACGTTCTGGACATCGTAGCGGATAAAGATCCTAACCTTCTCAACGCTACTTATGCCAAGGTATCCCTTGATCTCGGCCTTCAGTTCTTTTGCCTTACCTGCGAAAGGGGCTTTCTTTTCAACATAGATTCGTCTTACAGTGCTCATAACTTCTCCTCTTGCTTTAAAATATTAAAAATAAAAGTGCCTAATTAATTATTAAGCACTTTAATCTTCGGGCACTAATCCCTCTAAAACATACATTAATTCTCTATCAATAGCTTCTTCGGTAACACCAATAGTCTTGGACATCACTTTGAGTCCTTCCACCACGTACATTAGATTGCGAGCACAGCCAAGAGGGTTCTCGCAATAGAATTCTTCGTTCTCAACGCCATTTTCAATGAGCTTTTCTACTATTCTAACGGCAGTATCAAATTCGTTTTTAAGTGGATTATCCTTAGCCGACACTTTATGTACGGAAAAATACTCATAAGTGGCTATAGTGAGATTGTTCTTCTTTCTGAGAATGTCTTTCTTCTGCTCCTTAAGGAAAAGAGCTAACATGTCGCCGGCGGATGCTTCACCGGAAAGTGCCGCATCAACTGCCTCTTCGTCATCTTCTTCATGGGTATCGGAAAGAACTTCCAGGAAAAGATCTTCAGTACTGGAAAAATAGAGATAAAGACCCCCACGACTAATGTCACAGGCGTCTACAATGTCCTTCATGGTTACGTTTTTGTAGCCTTTTTCTGAAAAAACAGTCCTTGCCTTATCAAGGATATACTTTTTCTTCTGTGTGGACTTCTCTCCCATTGATCCTCCGCTGATTCATTCATAATCATAATAAGGAAGTTCCGCTCTCGCTTCGCTCGCCGGAACACGCTCAGGCCAAACTCAAAAGAACCTCGTCAACCCTTCGCAGCCCAGAAATTCAATAATTCATCCATTTTCTCGACGACCCTGCAAAGAACACCGTTCCGGACTCCTTCTGCCCAAACGGTTCCCTTTGTCATACCGGATAAAATGTATTTGGAAAGAATACCTGCCAGATCATCCATATCGGTTATGGTAGCATCATTTATGTATAAAAGCTCGTCCTTGGCAGTATTCAGGTGATTTCTTGAATATACATAAACATAGTTGCGATCAAGCAACTCCGTTGACTGGCACGCCTTAACGAAAGCCAGCAAATTTGAATCATAAACCGGAAATGGCATAGATTTGAGATCGCTACTGGAATAGCTCTGGGCAACATCAGCATTTGCACTGTTCTCCTTGAGCCATCTTACATATGGAATTATCTTATCAACCTGAGGACGATATCTGGAAACAATATCCTCAACGCTGTTCTCATTGACATTGTTGTCATTTTCCATACTCATTGAAAACCGCTCCTTATCTGGCTTCCCGCCATTTCAAACACGTTTTCTGCAGCATTTATATCTCGTTTTCGAACTCTCACACATTATATCAAGTGCATTTAAAATTGTATAGATGCAAAATAAAAAAATCATTCCTCGCCTTTTATAAGTTCAAGAAGCTTTGATGCAGCGATGGATAAAGGTCTTGATTCATCGGAAATCACGCATATCTGCCTCTTTGGAAGGACAGAGTTGAATCGAAGTTCAAAGAGTACGCCGCTGTCCAGGTGCTCCTTTGCAAAATCCTTCACAACGCAGCCAACCCCCAGGTTCCTTAAGGCAAACTGAACGATCATGTCGCTGGTGGACAGCTCAAACTCCGGTTGAATGTCAACTCCATGCTCGGACAGAAACTTATCGATGTAGCTCCTGGTGCTGGAATTGCCCTCCAAAAGGATCAGTGGAATCTTCTCCAGATCCGAAAAGTCCAGCATTCTGTTCTTATACTGGATAAAGCGCCTTCCGGCCACGAAGACATCCTCGATCTCCGATACAGGAAAATAAGTCAGTCCCTCTTTTCCCGTAAATGCCAAACTGTCGCTCTGTCTGCGATTGTGGCTGCCATCAGATGGTGAAAAGGGCGTGGAAATAACACCGAAATCAATTCGATCATCCTCCAGATATTCAATGGTTTCAGGAGTTGGTCCATTGGTGACCGTAACCTTTATGCCCGGATATTGTTCGTGGAATTTTTCGAGATAGGGCAAAAGAAAGAATCTCAGAGTCATGTCACTGGCTCCGATCCTAACTTCTCCCGCTTCAAGATGCTGAAGCTGCTTAAGGCGCTGCTCACCAAGATCGATAAGATCAACGCCTCTTTCTACATATCTGTAAAGAATATCTCCCTCAGCGGTAAATTTCATACCGCGGGAAGTGCGCTGAAAAAGACTGCAGCCCAGATTCTTTTCCAGCTGATGTATGGACTGGCTCACTGCCGGCTGTGAGATCATCAGCTCTTTTGCCGCAGCAGTGATGCTCTTATTCTTACCAACATAGTAAAAAACTTTGTAATACTCCAGGTTTTCAACCATCAGTACTTCACTCCAATTGCAGCCAGTGCCTTCTGTGCCTGATCAAAATCCTTGTAAACAATACCTTCCCAGCCAAGGCGAAGGCAGGTATCGATATTAGCCTTTGTATCGTCGATAAATACTGTCTTCTCAGGAACCAGATCATAGCGCTCCTCCAAAAGATGATAGATTTCATCCCCGGGCTTTACCACATGATCTCTATAGCTAAGGATTCCTCCGTCGGTTTCCTCAAGGAATGCCATAGCATCAGGGCAGCCCTCCAGAGCCTGCTTGGAGAAGTTGGAAAGGTAAAGGACCTTGTAGCCCGCTGTCTTGAGCGCGCGGATCCATGGAATCGTCTTTTCCCTCTTTAATATAATGCCGTCAATATTGGCAAAGACCTTTCGGAGATCATCTTCTATTTCAGGGTCATTGTCCACAAAGCGCTGAACTATCTCATCGTTAGTCAGATCACCCTTGTCGTACTCAACCCAGTCCTCGCTCAGAACAGAAGCCTTGCTTATACGCTCTACCATTGCTTTATCGTAGCCCTTTGAGGCGATAAACTTCTCATAGGCAAAGTCCGTAAGCACGTTTCCGATGTCGAAAACAATAGTATCTATTTTTCCATCCACGATCACGTTTCCATACTTGCTGTAAGCACTTGCTGAGGTATTGTCGAGGCTAGTGCGCGCGCGTTCCGGCGAGCCTTGCGAGAGCGGAACTTCCTTGCTTACATCGAAAGATGCAACAGTACGCCACCCAAAGATTGCTCCTGCCGACCACAAAAGCAGCCAGAATAAAATCGGAACAGCCACAATGGCTCCGGCAAGGCCAACAAATACGTTTTTAGACTCAGGACCTCCAAAAAGAGCCACCAGTAAAAATGCAATGATCAGGCCAAAGATAAGTGCCAACGCCACCAGAGCAAGCACTCGCTTGTATCCCGGCACCATTGACACGTTCTTTTTACCTGATTCTATATTATCTCTGTTATCGTTATTGTTACTCATCCTTAAATACTCCCGGTTATCAAACTAGTCTTTTTGCGTCAATTTATTATATCCTATTTTCCAAAAAAGACTACTATAAACTGATTATCCGGGAAGTAATATGTGCTCTTACTTGCCAAGGGTCTTTGAAACGATAGTGAATTCCACCTCGTCCTTCTTTACACCTACGATCACATCATCTGCAAGTCTTGCAACTATGGATTTTTCAAGTTCGTCCCAGGCAGTTCCGGCAGCTTCATCGCTCTCCCTTACTTCTTCAAGGGCATCCTTGTACTGTTCAAGACTCCAGCAGAAGGTTTCTCCTGAAGGTCTTCCGCCAAGGGCAGCATAGTCAACGTACCCGCCGCCATACTGCTGCTGAAGCTTCATAACATTTTCATAGTTGAGAAATCCATTTTCGATGATGTCACCGATCTTGCCCATGAATCCCTTAGCAAGGTCGTTTTCACCGGATTTGGACACAGAAAGAATCTCTTTCTTCTTATCTATATCCATTTCAGTCTTGGCTATAACCTGAAGCTTGCAGGTGTCACCTTCCTTTTCAAACCAGACCAGTGATCTGTAGTCTCCGGCCATGGCACCTAGCATGCCCAGGGTCTCTTCTGCCAAAAGACGCATATGAAGTGTATCCTTTGGTCCAAGCTTCAAATCCGCCAGATAATTGTCAATCTTATCCAGCGCATCGTAAATCATGAAGTTTTTGTTAGTGATCAGCATTTTCTCTGATTCCATAGTTATCCCCCTTATGTCAAATCATCCATGAAGATAAGACAATCATTCGATTGTAAGGATATCTGTGAAACCTGTTACTTCAAAGATTTCCTTAACTTCCTCGGTTGCATTCTTTACAACCATATCTCCCTGCTTGTTCATTGTCTTCTGAGCTGACAAAAGCACACGGAGTCCTGCACTTGAAATATACTCAAGGCCCTTTAAGTCAAAAGTAAGATGCTCTACCCCTGCAAGGCCCGCCTGAAGCTGACTCTCAAGATCAGGAGCTGTCATAGTATCAAGTCTTCCCTCCAACGCAACAACCAGGTCCTTGTCTGTCTGTGTCTTGTTAATGTTTAACATATGCTTTCCCTCCTAAGTAATTGTGAAACACTATTTATTATAGCATTTTTAAATGCCATTATTGCGCGATCTGAATTGTTTATAAAATCTTTATTATTGATGATACCTGGCTTTACACAAGGCTCTTGATCAGAGTAAGCCGATTTTTCCCGTCTTTGTACTCATAGGCCATGTCATCCATAGTTTTTTTCACCATAAAAATACCAAGGCCCCCGATCTGACGCTCATCTGCTGAAAGTGTAACATCCGGGTCATCCTTCTTCAGCGGATCATAAGGGACTCCGCTATCCACAAAGGTAATGTTCACTTTTTTGTCGCTGTCTATGTCAAAAAATATCTCGGCAAGCCCCTCTTTTCCCTCATAAGCGTAGCTTGCAACATTGACAAAGATTTCTTCGACAGCCACATCTATCTGCATCTGAACCTTCATGGGACATCCGGCCTCTTCAAGCTTTTCATCAATGAAAGCAGAAACCTCAGGCAGATTCTCTACTTTTGCTAAAACCTCTTTTTTATCCATCCTGTCATCCTTTATACCAAACGTTTAATAGTGTCGTATCGTCGAACTGCTCCGCACCTTCGGAGAATTTCACGAGAGATGTATGCATCTGTTCTATTGTATGCTCCGGATCAAGGTCTTTACAATGGTTAAGAGCTTCAACCATGCGCTCTGTGCCGTAAAACTCATCCTTTGTGTTCTGAGTCTCCGGAACACCATCGGTGTAGATAAACAGTCTTCCTCCCTTTGGTATATCAAACTCATAGTCCTTGTACTTAAGGCCTCCCATGCCTCCGCAGACAAATCCGTGTTTGTCCTTCATGAGCACATAGTTACCGGTCTCATCCGTAACCACAGGGTACTCGTGTCCGGCATTTGCAGCAATGACATGACCTGTTGAAAGCGTAAGTATTCCAAGCCACACAGTAACAAACATATCCACAGAATTGTTTGCCGAGAGCCTGTCATTGACATATGCAATGATCTCTGAGGGATTACCTCCCTGCTCAGCTCTGGTTTTGATGGCAATTTTAGATACCATCATATAAAGAGCTGCCGGAATACCCTTACCGGATACATCCGCCATAACAAGGCACAGATGATCCTCATCCAACATAAAGAAATCGTAGAAGTCGCCGCCCACCTCTTTTGCCGGCTTGCAATCTCCCCAAAGTTCAAACTGGTGATACTTGTCAAAATCCGAAAAATTACGAGGAATGGTAGCCTCCTGGATCTTGGTGGCGATATCCAGCTCCGTGCTGATCCTTGCCTTCTCCCCAACCAGTTTATCAATATCCCTCAGGTAGCTGTTCATCTCCAGTTCCATGCTTCGAAGGGAAATGGCAAGCTTTATCAGCTCTTTTACATCGCCGTCATAAACGTCCTGGAAAACATCGGTACCTGTGTGGGTATCGAATCTCTCCTCATACATTCCTACGAAGTCTTCAGCTTTACCCGCCATATCGTCAATGGGTCTGACTGCGATTTTGTTAACAGCCACAAATACTCCGATGCAGGTAAAAAGCGCCACAATAAAAGCTCCGCAGGCAGACTGAATTAAAAATATCTTCACATTTTTGATAGCTTCGCTGATGGGAATATCCGCCGTAAAATACGAATTGATTTCCTTTTCCTCATCAACCAGTACGCAGATACCATCGGTGCGGACTCTTCCGTATTTCTCGGAAATTGTCACATTTCCCTCGTAGTCCATTCCCGGATGCCCGATATATGCGCTGAAATCATCAAACATCAGCTCACCGCAGCGCTGGACATTAGTATCACTGGCATCCATCACATAAACCCAGTAGCCCTTCGTTGGATATATAAGAGAAAGGCAGTAAGCTGTAGAAATGGTAGCCCGTCTGTCGTTGTTGAGCTGCTTCCAAATTTTTTTGTACTCCGGACTGTTCTGGATATCAGCAAATCTGGCAAAATATGCTTCTTCATCACTATTTCGAAGTGCCACCGGATCGTCAATGCTGTTGTAAGCCTCTGCTGTTCTAATGATCAGGTCATTAAGGACAGCATTATCCACCTCCACAAGAGCTGATCTTGTAAGGGAAGTCTCCATTCCCTCATAAATCTTGATTGCTTCTCTTTGGAAAAAAATGCATGACACCAAAAGACACACCACCGCCAGAAAAACCGATGATGTAACTGAAATTGCCACGGCCTTGCGCGCCATGGACGTATTTTTTTTCTTTCTTTTAATTTTCATAAGCCCTCATAAAAAATAATAGATACTAATATTTTACATTAATATCTATTATTTCGTGTACAATTTTTAATTTTTATGCTTCTTCTTTTTCTTTTTTAATAGCCAATAAGCTGATAATACCAAGTGCTGCGATGAAAATGATAACGCCTCTCTCTGCACTCTTAGTCTCATCCCCTGTATTTCCTCTTCTTGCTCCGAGAACTGCTCCTTCAGCTCTTACTCTCTTTGCTCCGAGAACCTGTGCCCCTTCCTGTGCAGGTGCTGCTGCAAGAGGAGTCTGATCGTCTGCGATTGTTGTAACTACAGTTGCAGGTGTTACTACAGGTGTAGGATCCGGTGTAGGCTCAGGATCAGGAGTCGGCTGTTGGTCCGGTGTAGGCTCAGGATCAGGAGTCGGCTGTGGATCCGGGGTAGGCTCAGGATCAGGAGTCGGCTGTGGGTCCGGTGTAGGATCTGAGCCGGGTGTTGGCGTAGGAATTACAGGATCAGGATCTGCAAGAAGATCCATAAGGCTCAGATATCCTAAATATGCCTTCTTTGTAGGAGCTGCGAGCATCTCCATAATATTTGGTGTATATTCGTTCTGAACCAGGGTTGGCTCAACAGGAACATTGTATGTCTTGTAAGTTCTAAGCTGCTGCCATGCGTAATTGAAGTTGATTTCAATTGTTGGGTCGTCGTGAATATGATTGATTCCGTCCTTATATGAAATAGTGAAGCTCTCGCCGGCATTCCATCCGTTTTGCACATACTTCGCATTTTCATATAAGATAGATCCGTTATTATACCAGTATCCCATTGTATGAGCATCATCGGTTCCAAGATAGAACTGTGCCCATCCGGCCTGTGTGTTCTCCAGTGGTGCTGATGCTGAATTCAATGTAATGATATCATTTTCGTCGATCTCAAATTCTTCTGAATACTCTTTATCTATATCTTCAAAATAATGTCTTATGATGACAGTAACCTTGTTTCCTGTCTTCTCTGCTGCTTCTTCTACTGAATATGTATCGGAAACAGAAAACTCACCGCTGTTGTACTGTCTGATCTTATCGTTATTTACTTCGCCCTCAATTACAGGCTTCTCAGGCTCTTCAGGCTCTTCAACTACCTGTGCCTGTGTTGTCTGTGTTGTTTCAGTTGTCTCTGACTCTGTTGTCTCTGTCTCAGTAGTCTGTGTTGTCTCTGTCTCAGTAGTCTGTGTTGTCTCCTCTACATGAGTCTCTGTATTATCTGTAGCAGGTGTCTCAGTTGCTGTCTCGGCTGCTGCCTCTGCCACCTGAGTCTCCTCCGCCTTTGCTTCTGATTCTTCTGAAGAAGAATTTTCATTTCTCTCTTCATTGTTTTCTGCAGCTGTCTCAGAAGACTTTTCTGTTTGCTGCGCTGTCTGTTCTGTGTTTTCATCACCGTTTGCGTATGCGATCTGGCTCATTGATCCGACGGATTCGAAAATAATATGGGCAGACAGCATAGCCACAATGAAGTTTTTAACAGTTACCTTTCCATTGAAAATTCTCTTCATAAGTTTTTCCCTCTCTCTTGTTTGCGATAACGATCTCGGGACCGATACCATGTCCATGTTTATGCGCTTCAAAGAAATTGATATTAACAACCGGTCAATCATAAAAGCAATCATATTTTGCTTCCATTTTGTTCCTTAATACAGTCTTAAGATTCTTTATATTTCGTTTATAAATTGTGTTGAAATGTCGCACAATTATACGCAACTATAACTGATGTTTTATCTTGTCGAGGCGCAAAATAAAAGCCCCCCGCGCAGGAGCTTGCCTACGCAAAGAGCTTTATTGGTAAAATATTATTCGATTGCCGAAAGCTGTATCGGTACCGCGGTCGCAAAACCTTTACTCGTTAATTGTAAACTGTCCGATAAGGTTGTTCAGGCTCTCAGACTGTTCTGAAAGTTCCTGGGATACTGCACTGGACTCCTCAGCAGTAGCGGAATTGTTCTGAACAACGTTGGAAATCATCTCAATTCCCTTATCAATCTCATCCATACTCTGAGCCTGCTCTTCTGCAAGGTCTCCTGTCTGAATGATCATCTCTGTGATTTCCTCAACACTGTGCTGCATTGCATCAAGAGCTTCTGTGGTTTCTGCCACAACGGAGTTACCATTGTTGATCTCATCCATTGTATCGGCAATGAGCTGATGTGTATTCTTAGCTGCTTCGCTGGACTGATCAGCCAGTTTTCCAATCTGATCAGCAACAACGGCGAATCCTTTTCCTGTTTCTCCTGCTCTGGCCGCCTCGATTGAAGCATTAAGTGCAAGGAGTGATGTCTGCTTTGCAATAGCCTCGATAGAGTTTGTAACCTGTTCAATCTCTGCTGAAGCCTCGGTAATTCTTGTCATGGCATCAGTAACAAGATGCATCTTTCTTGCGGACAGTTCGGCATTGTCTCGAACTTCCGTTGCCATGGTCTTACTCTTTTCAGCCACTTCTGCCAGCTGTTTGGTCTGTTCTGTAATTGAATCTACAGAAGCTGTAAGTTCCTGTACTGCAGCAGCCTGATCTGTAGATCCTTCCGCCAGATCGTTTGCACCCTGTGACATGTTAACTGCTCCCTGGGATACCTGCTGAGATGAATTCTTTACTTCAAGAAGTGTGCTTGAAAGGTTATCTGAAATATCATTAAAAGCATTACTGATTGCCTCATAATCTCCAATGTAAAGCTTTGCGTTCTTTGTTCCTGCTGAAAAATCACCGGAAGACATACGGCGGAGGGTTTCGTCAATATCTTTTACAATCTCGCCGATAACGCTGGTAGATTCTTCGATATCATTTGCCAGCTTACCAAGCTCATCCTCTGCATCTGTATCAATGGTGACCTCAAGCTTACCTCTTGCCATATCATTGGCCGCCGAGGAAATAGCTCCGATTGGATCAAGAATACTCTTTGTCAGAGCAGCACGTGCCTTCCTCGAGTAAATAAGAGCATATATAACTACAACAAGCGAAACCACTGTCATCAGAATTACTGTAACAATGGCCAGAGTATATGCCTTCTGTGCCTGTTCCTTTGCGGAAATGCCGATTGCCTTAAAGTCTTTAACTACGACTTTGATGGCTTCATTTACGGTTCCTACATAGTAAGCATAAATATCTGAAGAGGAAGCTCCGCTGTTCATCATCGAAACCAGAGTATCATCCGCATTATCAATATCCTTGATATGCTGATAGGCAGTTGACAGATCTCCCTTATAAACTTTTCCGAGAGTATCAAGACCATCATTGAGCTCCTGAATCTTCTCCTGAGCACCTGCAATCTGGTCGTTCCTGTCAGATTCTTCTTCAGCAGACATTGCCCACAGATAATACTTTGCAAGGGCCTGGATTGTTATTCTGACTTCACCCTGCTGAGTGTTCTGCTCATAATATACTGCATAAATATTATGCAGATTGAAAAGAGCCAGAATATCAATCAGTATAATAACAACAAATATGACAATAAGATTAGTTCTGAATCTGTTAAAGACTTTTTTGAACTTATCAGATACAGAGAGTTTTTTGAAATCGCTCTGACTGAATGAGTCTTTCTTCTTTTCCATTGTTGCCATATCTTCCTCCTAAATTGTTTAATTATAAAAAAAATTGATGAAACCAAGAGTATACAAATGTATTATCGACTATTTATACATTATATTGTATGCTTTTTTGAAACTTTGTATCTTTAAAATGTATAAGTTTTGTATTAAATTTCGATAAATAAGCTCTGCTTATGGGATATATAAGAAATATCGATTTTACTTATATTATTTTTGCTGTTACTATTGTAACGTACCAAGGAAAAGTTCTTAGGTATTCAGGAAAGAGAGGTAATTTGAAAAATGGTAAAAGCAGTAGTTGGTGCTAACTGGGGTGACGAAGGAAAAGGCAAGATCACTGATACTCTTGCAGACCAGGCGGACGTTGTAATCCGTTTCCAGGGCGGAGCAAATGCAGGTCATACCATCGTCAATAATTACGGAAAATTTGCGCTTCACACAATGCCTTCAGGAGTGTTCCACCAGAACATCATGAACATCATTGGTAACGGAGTTGCATTCGATATTACAAAGTTCATGAAGGAGCTTGATGAGGTTACTTCCAAAGGAGTTCCTGCTCCTCAGATCATGATCTCTGACAGAGTACAGGTTATGATGCCTTATCATGTACTCTTCGATACTCTTGAAGAGGCTCGTCTGGCAGGTAAGAGCTTTGGTTCTACCAAGTCCGGAATCGCCCCCTTCTATTCAGACAAGTACTCAAAGATTGGCTGGCAGATCAACGAGTTCTTCCAGGATGATGAGGTTATTAAGGAAAAGATTGCAAGAGTTGCTGAGATCAAGGACGTTCTTCTTGTAAATCTTTATCATTCAGATCCTATTGATCAGGAAGCACTTTTCAATCAGATCGTAGAATGGAGAGAACAGGTTAAGCCTTATGTTGGAAATGTAGCTCTTTATCTCGATAATGCTATCAAAGAAGGCAAGACAATCCTCCTTGAGGGTCAGCTTGGAACAATGAAGGATCCCGACCACGGAATCTATCCTATGGTTACATCCTCATCTCCTCTTGCCGCATATGGTGCAATCGGAGCAGGTATTCCTCCTTATGAGATCAAGCAGGTTGTTACCGTTTCAAAGGCTTACTCATCAGCTGTAGGAGCCGGTGCTTTCGTTTCAGAGCTCTTTGGCGACGAGGCTGAGGAACTTAGAAGAAGAGGCGGCGATGGCGGTGAGTACGGTGCTACAACCGGTCGTCCAAGAAGAGTAGGCTGGTATGACTGCGTGGCAAGTAAGTACGGCTGCAGGCTTCAGGGTACAACAGATGTTGCCTTCACAGTTCTGGATGTTCTCGGATATCTTGATGAGATTCCTGTATGTGTAGGCTATGACATCGACGGCGAGGTTACAACAGAGTTCCCTGTAACTCACCTCCTTGAGAAGGCTAAGCCTGTTTACAAGACACTTCCGGGATGGAAATGCGAGATCAGAGGAATCAAGAAGTACGAAGATCTTCCTGAGAAGTGCAGAAACTACATCGAGTTTATTGAAGAGCAGATCGGCTATCCTATCACAATGGTAAGTAACGGACCTGCAAGAACAGATATCATCTACAGAGAGAGCAAGCTCTCAAAGTAAGTCAAAGGGTAAGTCAAGGGGACGGTTCTTCTGACTGGTTTTTAACCAGTCAGAAGAACCGTCCCCTTGACTTACCAGAAGAACCGTCCCCTTGACTTACCCTTGACTTACCTTTGACTTACCTTTA
>JAILMY010000067.1 GCA_024692165.1 Butyrivibrio sp.
TTTTACCATATTCATAAAGAGTTTTCGATCAAAAACGAAAACTCTGTTCACTTCATTATTGATTGTATGAGAATCCAACGTATAATGCGGACAATCAAATACCCAGGAAACATAGGACATACCATACTTCTGACACGCCTCTGAGATGTTGGGGAAATAATCAAAACTAAAGAGGAGGTCGTAATATCTTTTGCCCTGACCATCACTTCCGCCATTGTCATTCGATGCATCATCACAGGTCTTCATTACTTTCTGCCGGATCACTTCGTCCATTTCAGGTGTTAGATCGTAGCCTTTCATGTTCAGCCTGAATGTATCCACCTCATGCCCAAGCCGCTTCATGGCATCCCTGCAATCTTCTCCATTAAATTCGTCCCAGTCATAAAATAGTATTCTCATCTGTCCCTCATAGCCATGAATGATATTACGTAAATATTATAACATGAGAAAAAATAAGCCGATACGTATTTCAACGTACCGGCTTACCATCAATGTTGTGTTTAGATATAATACATAAAAATTATGCCTGTTTCAGTTTTAACTCTCTTATATCATCTGAATTCTTCTTAATCGCAAGTTTCATTACTTCTATATCAGTAATAGCAGCGTCATATTCTTCGGTTTTCTTCGTATATCGTTTTGAAGTATCAAGATAACACTGCTCAATAGTATTAAGTCTTGGAATGATATTATTCTCAAGCAGATCGACCTTAATGACTTTAACATCATTCTCGACACGATCTAATCTATCTTCCAGGCCGTCGAGTTTTCCCTCCAGGCCGTCGACTTTTCTCTCCAGGCCGTCGAATTTTCCCTCCAGGCCGTCGAATTTTCCCTCAAGGCCGTCGAATTTTCCTTCGACACCCTTGATACTTTCCTGAACTATAATTTTTATTGCGTTTAAATCTTCTGCTGTTAACATTTTCTTTTCCTCCCGTACCTATAAGAGGACCCCGCTTGTATATAAAATAATAACACACCATTAGTACCATGTCATTTGTCACAAACAACCAAGATTTTGGTCTAAAAAAATATCAACCTTACGTAAAAACTACATAAGGTTGATACAATTTTGTCCATATAATCAAAATTCAAAATCAATAAATCAAAGAAGTTTCTTAAGTTCCTCAATTCCTGAAACATCAGTATTCTCGGTAGCCTGCTTGTTCTCATTCTGAATCTGGATGTAAACTTCTTTTCTATAGATTGGAATCTCCTTCGGTGCTGCGATTCCAAGCTTGATCTGGTCACCCCTGATATCCAGAACTGTGATTTCAATGTTGTTGTTGATTATGATTGCCTCATTCTTCTTTCTAGAAAGTGCTAACATTTTTTCTCCCTCCGTGGTTATCTAGTCTGTGTTTTGAATGTTATGAATTGGCCTCTTTATTCTTCTGCAAAATCTCGTAGATAGGGAATTTTACAGGATACTCTTCATTATCAACAATGGTCTGCACAGCCTTACACTCTTTTACGTTGATAATGAATGGTCCCATGAGGTTAACTGTCATCTGCTTAAGATCATGAGGAACCGTAACCGTAACAAGAACCAGCAGATCTTCATTTGAAAGCTCCCCAATAATATCCACTGTAGTTCTGTCTACTTCAGGCTTGTAATCCGGGCAAACAATCAACGGATCCATTACAGGCATCGCAAAGCTCGGCTCATCGATTGACTGAAGCCATTTGATTGTATCTGTTCCCTTCTCCTCATCAAACATGAGAATAAATTTCTTGAGGTCAGGGAATCCAATTATGCCATTAGGAAAAGAAATTATCTTGCTATCATCAATTTCAACTTCGCCAAAGATTCTGGTTGCTAATTTCATGTCTTAACCTCCATAGTCATTAAAGATACCCATTACTATAATTAATTATAAACGCTATAACGTGGATTTACCACAATTTATTAAAAATTAATCATTTGATATTGTCGGGCTAACACCCATCAAATGTAATTAATCAAGCTACTCTGACTTATTTTGCCGGTTGCCATGAGGCTTGCCTCGTAGGTAACCTGGGCTGTTGTCAGCTGTGTAGCGGTTTCCGCCAGATCCACGTCCTCGTTGTCGGACTGAAGTGTCTTGAAGGTTGTGGTCTGATTCATGAGCCTCTGATTTACCAGATCCAGTCTCTTCGCCCTTGTTCCGTTGGCTGTAACAGCGATGTTTGCTACGTCCAGAGACTTCTGGTTGGATGTGATCTTGTGCTCGAATTCCTTCTGCATCTTTTCTCTAAGATAGTTGTATGCCTTCTGAGCCGCGTCGATCTCGCTGTTTATCTTATTCTGCATGGCAGGGTCTGTAACACCTGTGAGCTTTGTCTTTAAGGTCTTCAGTGTTCCGTCGATCTGCTTAAGTTCACTAAGAACTGCCTTAAGGTCGCTTACATCTCTTTTGACACTTGTTGTGAAAACCTCCTGGGCTGTGGTGTTTACCACTACCGACTGTGAAAATCCCACATCATAAGCTATATCGTGAGGTGCATTTCCCTTGTTATAAAGAATGTCCAGACCGCTATCGTTGGTATAAGTGCAGGCGAACAGGTTCTCCGGCCTGATATCACCGCCAACCCATTCCTTCTTATCATAGATGGCATCGATGGTCTTTGCATTGATAAGATCAGGCAGTGTTGATAATTTCTGCTCCAGCTCTTTTCCCAGAATGATCTCGCCTGTTGAGGCGTTTAAAACACAGAGCTTCTCACCGCTGTAAAGGGCTTCGTAGTACCTGTCGATTTCTTCCTCGCTGCTGGTAGCGTAAATAATGTTGTCATTTGTGTCCTGATCGAAGGTGAATGTAGTCTCATTGTATGAGGAGTTTACGCTTCCGTTGGCAGTTACGTTTATTACTGTATTGGTAAAAGAACCATCGGCGTTAGTAACACCGTTATTATTCCGGATTGTATAGGTTCCGTCACTGTTTATGGTAGCTGTGTAACCCTCTTTATCCAGTGTGATCTCGTAGGTCTGTCCAATAGCAGGCAAAAGAGGCATCGACACGCTGAGTCTGCTATCGTCAGTATATGTAACTGTTGCCACCTGTCTGGTATCAAGGGCTGTGATGGCGGAATCCACATCTCCTGTAAAGCTCTCCAGGATACCCTCGGTACTCATTGAGAAAATTGCCTTTGTGTTTCCTGTCTCGGCATCTGTAACCTGTACTCTGTACTTGCCGTCAATTGCGGTAAATGCCTGATATGTAACGCCGTTATTGGTTACCTTAAAGTTTTCATCCTCGTTGATAGGAATAGTTGCTGTTCTTGTTACGCCCTGAGGGTCCTTGTAGGTCAGGTCGATAACCTTGCAAGTCTGATCTACTGAGCTTGTGGCAGGCTGCACCAGCTCTTCTCTGTACTTGAGCTGTGCTGTGTTTCCGTCGCCGCTAACATAATTGAGATTGTCATAGGAAAGGCGAAGTCTTCCTACAGTTCTTTCAACGATTTCATGCTCGTAAACCGCATTTGTATTGCTGTCCAGGATTGTTGTGGAATCCAGCTTGTACTTGTTCAGCACTCTGCTGGTATTCCCAATGTTCCCTGCGTTAAACTCATCGTTAATATCTGAATAGATAGCTGTTGTAGTCTTATCAAAGGTAAGGGCTGTATCTGTTCTGTATCCGGTAAAAACATATCTTCCTGCATAGTCCACGTTACCTGTGGAATAGTACTCATTTGAAAGAGCATCCATCTGGGTTACCAGAGTTTCAAGATCATCCAGTGTAAGATCCTTGTTAGCACCTTTTGTAGCCTGCTTTACGCTGTCAGTAAGAACCGCTGTAATAGTTGAAAGAGCATCCGCTGTAACTTCAAGCCAGCTCTGGGCATCCTTTGCGTTCTTTTCATAATACTGGGAAAGCTGTGTGACATTACTGCGAAGACGCAACGCTCTGATGGCAATAACAGGATCATCTGAGGGCCTCGTCAGCTTTTTTCCCGTGCTCATCATGGTGTTCAGCTGGTCCTCAGTGACCTTGTTATTGTTGATATTATAGAGAGAGTTGTTCTGCATGATCTTGTTGGTAATGCGCATGTGGTGCTCCTTTCAAGGGTAGTACGTTTTAAGATGAAGTTATACTCTATCCGTTTATACTCCGGTCTGCAGTATGAGTCTGTCGTAAATCTCTGTCAGTGTCTGTATCATCTTTGATGACAGTGTATATGTATTCTGGAATTTAACCAGGTTAGCTGCTTCTTCATCCTCATCAACACCGGCATCTGAAAGTCTCTGATTCTTGATGGTGTTCTGAAGGGATGTATATGTATCTTCCAGAGTCTGGGAGTTTGCCTTGTTTAAAGAAATATCGGCAAGAACCTTTGTCAGGAACTCCCCTGAAGTTGCTCCGCGGAAGATTTTCTTTTTATCGAACATCTCCTTGAGTTTCTTTAGGTTCTCAAACTCCGCCTCGCCCTCTGTAACATCGGCCTTGGTTGCCAGTCTGTCTGAGTTTTCCAGAAGCACGTCATTTACTGTAAAATTGCCGCCGGTCAGCACGTAGTAACCCTTGTTCTCTGAAAGAGTTGTGAGCTGTTCGTAGCTGTACTGGGCTGCTGAATTTGTAGCCATGTCGCCGGTAAGAAGATTTACCCCCTCCAGTGAATCTGAGGTATAACCTGCCACCATGATCTGGTTAACTGAATCCGAGAACTGTCTGAGCCACTCGTTCATCTGAGCCATGTAATAAGGGATTCCCTGATAATCGTTGGAATATCCGATTGATACGTTCTTGTGATTGTCCGGAATACTCTTAAGTGAAGGATCCATTACAAAGGTGTATGTGGACGCTCCGTCGTAGCTCCAACTGTCGTACTTGTAATCCTTGGCTCCAATGTGGATCTTTCCCTGGGCAGGGAGGGTAGCCTTTGCCATGTCCTTGAGGTAATTTGCGTCAACTTCAACTACTACCTCAACAAGGCCGTCGCTGTTGATCCTTACATCTGTATCTTTTCCGTGGAAATACTGGGCGTTGTTTCCGTCTCTCATGGCCAGAAGACCCTGAAGCTCTCCTCCGATAAGCTCGGAATCCAGCTGGAAATCTGCCAGTTCTGCCACGTTATCTCCATCCTTATAATTTCCATAGCCCCACTTAATATCGTAAAGGCCGCTGATATCGTTCTGGTTTGTTGCTCCGTCCGCATCTCGTGATACGCAGATCATCTTTCTGTAGTTGTAGGTATCCACCAGCTCATAAGAATTGGCCACCCAGATCTGAAATCTGGTGGCGCCGGTGATCCTGTCGGGATTCTGTTCGTCAACAATCGGAGTTTCCTTGGTCTCAACTGAGATCATCTTGGAAAGCTCATCCACCAGCACGTCTCTTTTGTCCCTGAGCTCATTGGCCTTAGCTCCTGTCATCTCGATGATATTGATCTGCTGGTTTATGGTTGCAACCTCCTGAGCGATGGAGCTGATTCTGTCCGCACAGAGCTTGATCTCTGCATTTACATCAGCCTGCTCAGTCTGAAGGCTGTCATATACGTGGTTAAAATACTCTGTGACACTCTTTACTGTTGATACATAGGAAGCCTTGGTCTCTGTGGTTCCTGCCGCTGTCATTACTGATTCAAGTGCTGCTTCCATCTTGTTAAAAAGTGTGGAGAAGCCGCTGGTTCCGTCGTCGTTGAGGTACTCTTCGATAAGTCTGTTGTAGTAGTTTCTCTGCTCGTAGTTTCCAAGGAGGGCTTCATTATTTCTGAACTTAACGTCGTAGAAGCTGTCTCTTACTCTCTCAATGGCAATGGTATCAACTCCGGCACCGGCGCAGCCATATGTGGCAAAGACCCTGAGGGCATTGCTGGCTTCCTGTTTTACAGCCTGTCTGCTGTATCCGTCTGTATTGGCATTAGCTATGTTGTTGCCGGTAGTATTGAGAGCCGCGTTGGCTGCTCTAAGTCCGGATGCTGCAATGTTAAGGCCAAAGAATTGAGATGTCATAACTTCGTCTCCTTGTAACTGGTTGTAGGATCACATCAGTTCCTTAAATATCATGATCCCAGGGTTGATACTAGGTGTTCCAGCATTTCGCTTACTACATTTATATATCGGCTGGATGCGTTGTATGCGTTCTGGAACATTATCATGAACTCCAGCTCCTCGTCGCTGGATACGCCGATGATCTGCTCCCTGCTGCCCTCGATGGAAGAAACCGTCTCCTCCTGGGCCTGGCAGATGCTCTTGTAAACGTCTCCTGAGTTTGCCACCTGTGAAACCAGGCTGTTGTAGTAGGTTACAAAGCTGTTTCTGGCGGAAACATTTGGGTTAAGTGTGTATTTCTCTGTGGTGAAAGCCTCTTTCAGGGCTGTAGTTGTTGCGTTGTCTTCCTCTCCGTCTATGGTTCTGAAGGTGAAAAGAGTTGGATCCATAAGGAGCTTGGCATTTACCTGGGAATTCATGATGGTAAAGCCCGTCTGTACTGTGCCCGCCGGCTTTTCCTTGTTGTAATCGTAGTTGATCTTGTCTGAGGTATTGGATACTGTAAACAGCGCGAACTCTGAAGGAAGTCCCAGTGTGTCATCCAGGGCTGCCGGATTGGACTCAGCCTCTTCCATTACCTTGTTCACTGCTACCATGACCTCGTGGATCATCTGATCGAACTCAGCTTCCACGTTCATGATCACTGACTGAGCGATGTTATTGTTGTAGTACTGCTCATCCTCTACAATATCGTGGTAGTTCGCGTTGTGATCACCTCTTGCCAAAAGAACTGATTTCAGCTTTCCAATGTCTGTATTTATGGAGCTGGATATGGGCTGACTAAAGTCATATAAAAGACCTCCCGAAATGGAATCAACGATTGTCTCGCCGAATTCATTTATATGGGTCTTTGCTGCCAGCTCCCAATACGGTGTGGCGTAGCCTACAGAGCTCATGAGCTTTCTGTCCACACCCAGGTGGTTTACGTGATCTGCTGTTACAAATGAGGATCCTTCAAAAAGAACTGCCACATTTCCGAAGATGTCCTCGTCATAATCAATCTTGCCGTACTCTCCAAGTCTGTCTAAAAGAAGATTTCTTCTGTCCCTGAGGTCGTTGGCATGTTCCTGTCTGCCTGACTCTATGTCTACGATATCCTCATTGAGCTGTCTGATCTCATCGCCGATGGCGTTGATGTCTTTTACCATATCTTCTATGGTGGAATCCATGTTTTCCTGATAATCCACAAGGCCGTCATATACGCTCTTTGCTCTTGTGAGGAATTCGTTTGCTCTTGTTACAATGGCGCTCTGATTAACTGCTGAGCAGGGGTCTTTTGCCAGCTCCTGAACTGAAACCCAGAGATTGTTTAAAGAATCTGCGAACTCCGCTCCGTTCATCTCCTGAAGCTGATCCTCAATCTCTTCAAGGGATTTTTTAGATACATCATAAAAAGCGCTTCTCCCGCTCTCTCTTCTATATGAGATATCGAGAAATTCGCTTCTTACCTGCTTACAGTGATTATAGTTAACACCTGTTCCTATCTGCTTCCAGGCAACGGAATCATAGTTCTTTTCAAGAGTCTGATAAGCTCTTGTACCCTGTGAAACCTGCTGCCTCACATAGCCGTTTGTGTCGATGTTGGCCATGTTGTGGGCTGTGGTGTTAAGAGCATTCTGTGAAGTTTGCAGACCTGACTGGCCTACATAGAGATTTGCCATTAAAGACATCTTCGTACCTCGTTTATACTCGCTCGCAACAGTCTTGTTGCACAAGACTGCGTCCATTCGGAATTCGCACTATCGTGCTACTTCCTCATGTACGTTAATTCGCTTCATAACATACCTCATTGTGCAAGCACATTCGGCATGTTTCTCGCTCATTTTTGCGCGCAAAAAAGACACTACCTGAAATAATCGGTATCCGGGTGGGTCATCTACATGCATCTGTACCACTCTCTCGGTATTAAAGTGGTACCTTACTGCTTTGCATCAAACCCGCCCGATGTGTAACCGATAACATCTCCTGTAGTGCCTGCTGTTCTGGAATAATTCGCTGTCTGTGGTGCACTTTTCGCAGCTTGGATGATGTTCATTTCAAATTTAACCATTTCCAACGAGCTCTTTAAAAGCTCCTGGTTTTGGCCGTTTACACGCCTGACATTTCCTGCAACATTTACAAGTCTGTCACGTTGCACTGCCAGGTTTTTCTGATCTTCCGGTCTCTTTTCCAGAATATTGATCAGATCGGTCAGCTTTAATGAATCAACATCCGTGTTAAGTACGCTGGCTATATTTTCCATAGCAACCACTCTCTTTTTATCGAGACTTGCTATCTTGCCAATGACGCACTGCTCTTCATCCGTGATTTCCGCAAGCGCCTTGAGATCGCCGGCAACTATGATGGCGGTCTTTCGGCTCGACAACCCCAGTAATTTCTCGTACATGGTGCACTCTTCGTCGAGAGCCTGCACCAGATTTTCCATCAAACTAGCCACTGGAATTATCCTCCTGATCTATATGTAATTATTGTTTCTTAAAAGGCTTCGTAATTTGCGAGAATCTTATCTGCAAAGTCCTCGCTGCTAACGTCATAAGTTCCATTCTTTATTGCAGCTTTATACTTAGCTACAAGGTCTTCCCTGACATCTGGAGCAGCGTTTACAGCCTGTTTAGCAACCTGGATATCTTTTCCAATCGAAGAGAATGATACAGTGTCCCTGATATCATTAGTCTTCTGTGTTGCCTGGGTCTTATTAACTTTGTTGTTTGAATAGATCTGCTGGACCTGACTGTATGCTTCTATACGCATATTCTTTTCCTCCTTCCTTGGAGTTTTTCTATCTACTACATTTATCGGTAGATATTCACATTACTTTAGCTTTTATCTGAAAATTTTCCCCTCATAATTTCAGATGGTAATGTG
>JAILMY010000138.1 GCA_024692165.1 Butyrivibrio sp.
AATAACTCATAATATGATTTTTTAAACTTGACACTTTATTATCGAGTCTAGTATGAGGCAATATTATGAATCATGTTAAGCCACTTGTTACAAGAAATCTTAAGGAACCAATGAAGAAGGGCGGATGCGGCGAGTGCCAGACATCTTGTCAGTCTGCTTGCAAGACTTCCTGCACTGTAGGAAATCAGAGCTGCGAACAGCTTAGCAAGTAATTACCGGTTACAGATATTCCGGGAATGTATATAAATTGTCCCGGACACATGATTTAGTCATGTCGGGCAGCGATTATTATAGTCGCTGCCTAGTTTTGTGTGGTATTATAGAGCAGTGAATCTGCTCTTGATTAGTTTAGGAGATTTTATGGTTCATGCGTATAAGAACAACGGCTACAACATTGTTCTTGATGTGAACAGCGGATCTGTTCACGTTGTAGATGACGTTGTTTTCGACCTTGTTAAGGTTGTTGAAGAAAAGCTTTGCGGCAAGTACGGTACAGCAGCTGCTGCAGAGGGAAGTGATGGAGTAGATGAGGCTGAGGTGGAAGCTCTTTTCCAGGATGTTTTATCTACAACCAATATAAGTGAGAATTATTCAAAAGAGGATATTAAGGAAGCTATTGAAGAGCTTTTAGAACTCAGGGCTTCGGAAGTTCTTTATACAGATGATGTTTACGAGAGCTATGTGGACGACTTCCAGAACAGAGAGACAGTAGTTAAGGCCCTCTGCCTTAATATAGCTCATGATTGTAATCTTAGATGTAAGTACTGTTTTGCCGATGAGGGTGAGTATCACGGCAGACGAGCTCTTATGACCGAAGAGGTTGGTAAGGCTGCTCTTGATTTCCTGGTTAAGAACTCAGGATCAAGACGTAACCTGGAGGTAGACTTCTTTGGCGGAGAGCCTCTTATGAACTGGAAAGTGGTGAAAAAGATTGTGGAGTACGGCCGTTCCATAGAGAAGGAAGCCGGCAAGAACTTCAGATTTACCATTACTACCAACGGAACTCTTTTGACAGATGAGATTCTTGATTATGTAAATAAGGAAATGGGCAACATCGTTCTTTCCATTGACGGACGTAAAGAGGTCAACGATTTCATGCGTCCAAGAAAGGGCGGACAGGGATGCTACGATGATATCGTTCCCAAGTTTCAGAAGGTAGCCGAGTCCCGTCACCAGCTCAGATACTTTGTCAGAGGTACATTTACTCACAACAATCTGGATTTTTCAGAAGATGTTAAGCATCTTGCAGATTTAGGATTTAAGCAGATTTCTGTAGAACCTGTTGTAGCAAAGCCCGAAGACTGGTATGCTCTAAAGGATGAGGATATTCCAAAGCTTTGTGAGGAGTATGATAAGCTGGCTAAGTTCTACTTAGAGAGACGCAAAGAGGGAAGAGGTTTTAATTTCTTCCATTTCAATATAGATCTTGAGGGTGGCCCTTGCGTAGCCAAGAGACTTTCAGGATGCGGATCAGGATGTGAATATCTTGGTGTGACTCCTTGGGGAGACCTCTATCCATGCCATCAGTTTGTTGGAAATGAGGACTTCATCATGGGTAATGTCTATGATGGCATCACCAGAAATGATATCAGGGAGATGTTCAAGAAGAGTAATGTTTACTCCAGACCTGAGTGTGAGAAATGCTTTGCCAGATATTATTGCAGTGGTGGTTGTGCTGCCAATGCATATAACTTTAACGGAGACATTAATACAACATATAAGCACGGATGTGAGCTTCAGAGAAAGCGCATAGAGTGTGCTATTATGATAAAAGCGGCTACAGCCGAAGAAGGTTAATGGGAGGAATAAATAATGAAACGCCTTAAGTATGTAATTGCGCTTATTATTGTTCTTGCACTGCTCGGGGGTCTTGGATACACAGCAGTGAACGGACTTGGCGCAGACAAGTCAGGATCACTGTCAAGCATCAATCTTGGACTTGATCTGGCAGGTGGTGTCAGCATCACTTATGAAGTAGTAGGTGATACTAATCCTGATAAAGAGGATATGTCAGATACAATTTACAAGCTTCAGCAGCGTGTAGATCAGTACAGCACAGAGGCTCAGGTTTATCAGGAAGGTTCTAATCGTATCAATATCGAGATTCCGGGTGTAACAGATGCCAACAAGATCCTTGAGGAACTTGGACAGCCCGGTAATCTTTATTTCATCCGTCAGACAGACGATGAGGGAAATGCCAATTATTATGATGTTGGTGAGACAATGCTTGGATACAAGGCAGGCATCTATGCTCTTTCGGAGGGCAAGTCAATCGAGTCCCTTACAGAGAGCGGAGACATCGTCCTTTCAGGTTCTGACGTAACAGCTGCACAGGCTGTTTATCAGCAGGATTCATACGGCGGAAACGAGGCAGTTGTTTCTCTTGAGTTTTCTGAGACAGGAGCTAAGGCTTTTGCTGAGGCAACAAAGAGAGCATTTGCAAACAGTGAGTCAATCGGTATCTATTACGATGGCGAGTTCATTTCTGTTCCAACAGTTCAGGCTGAGATCACAGATGGTAAGGCAGTTATCACAGGTATGAGCTCATATGAGAGCGCTCAGAGCCTTGCTTCAATGATCCGTATCGGTGGACTTAAGCTTCAGCTCAACGAACTTCGTTCAAACGTTGTAGGTGCTCAGCTTGGATCAGATGCTATCAGAACAAGTTTATATGCAGCAGCAGTTGGATTTGCTCTTATCGCAATCTTCATGATCGTATGCTTCAGATTGCTTGGTTTTTCAGCAACACTTGCTCTGGCTTTCTACTGCGGAGCAATCGTATTCCTTCTGTCAGCTTTTGAGATGACACTTACACTTCCCGGAATTGCAGGTATCATCCTTTCAATCGGTATGGCTGTAGATGCTAACGTTCTTGTATTCTCCAGAATCAGAGAGGAGATTGCAGGCGGTAAGGCTGTTGATGAGGCTAGAAAGAGCGGATATAACAAGGCTCTCTCATCTATCATTGATGGTAACGTAACAACACTTATTGTTGCTGTAGTTCTTCGTATCGGTGGAACAGGTTCCATCAAGGGATTTGCTGAGACTCTTATGCTTGGTATCATCCTTTCAATGTTTACAGCCCTTGTTGTTACAAGACTTATTACAAATATCCTTTATGGCCTTGGACTTCAGAGCCCTGTTCTCTATGGTAAGGCTAAGAAGGTTAAGATTGTTGATTTCATTTCAAACAGAAAAGTATTCTATGCGATTTCCTGCCTGATCTTTGTTATTGGCTTCGTAGTAATGGGAGTCAACGGAGCACAGGGCAAGGGTGCATTCAACTACAGTCTTGACTTTGTTGGTGGTACATCAACAACAGTAACCTTTGACAAGTCTTATACACTTGAGGAGCTTGAGAAGACAGTTGCTGTAGATATCAAGAACGCAGCCGAAATCAGCGAGCTTCAGATTCAGACAGTTGCAGGAACAAACCAGGTTATCTTCAAGACATCAACTCTTACAGTTCCTCAGAGAGAGGCAATTGACGAGGCACTTATTAACAACTACGGAGTATCTGCTGATAACATTGCAGCTGAGACCATCAGCTCCACCATCAGTGGTGAGATGAGATCAGCCGCTATTACAGCTCTTATCGTAGCCCTTATCATGATGCTTATCTACATTTGGATCAGATTCAAGGATATCAAGTTTGGTGCCGCAGCTATCATTGCCCTTGCGCACGACGCACTTATCGTAGTAGTAGCTTATGCTCTTACAAGACTTGCTGTTGGTAGCACATTCATTGCTGTTGTGCTTACAATCATTGGTTACTCAATCAACGATACAATCGTTACCTTCGACCGTATCCGTGAGAACCTTCACAATGCAACAAGCAAGAAGGAGATGGCAGAGCTTGTAAACACAAGTGTATCTCAGACACTTACACGAAGCCTTTTCACATCAGCTACAACATTCTTCACCGTAGCAGCTCTTTATGCATTCGGTGTTGCTGATATCAAGGCCTTCGCACTTCCACTTATGGTTGGTGTAATCTGTGGTACATATTCATCAATCTTCATCGCATCACCTATGTGGTACGATCTCAAGAACAACTTCAAGACCCTCTTCGCAAAGAAGGCTTGAGTAGTTTGAGCGCCCGGCGCTTTACTCTGGGATAGAGATAAATATATTTATTCGCTATTCCTTCGCAGTGAAACACAAAACTTAAAAACAGGAAAATGTCTCATTTCGTGTTACTCATGGAAATCGACATTTTCCTGTTTTTTCATTATGTGTTTCATCTGCTCCTCATAATGTCTCATAAATATATTTATTATCTAATCCCGGATTCAATCTGCCGGGCGATTCAAAATCCTACTCAAAAAAAGCTCTGCAAAGTAGTATAATTGGTTTAATATGTGCTTAGGTGTTGGATGTGACACTTTTCTCAATGCATAGCGCATTTTTTAATATAGTTAATAGGAGTAATGTATGTCAAAATGGATGATAGCAAATAAGAAGGCTGATTTTAACGGGCTTTCTGCTAAGTTTGGGATTAGAGATATTACAGCTAGGCTGATAGCAAATAGACTTATTACCAATAGAGCTAATGAAGAGGCAGAGTGCAGCGACGAAGCTGTTGATGCTTACTTGAACGGCGGAATTGAGGCACTCCATGATCCAAAGCTTATGGCGGACATGGAAAAGGGAGCCCGGGTAATGCAGGAGAAGATCAAGGCCGGTGCTAAGATCAGAGTTATTGGCGATTATGATGTGGATGGAATTTGCTCATCCTATATTCTTGTATCAGGACTAAGACTCCTTGGGGCGGATGTTGACTGTGTGCTTCCTGACAGAGTCAAGGACGGATACGGACTTAGTATAAAGCTGGTGGATGATGCCATAGAAGCCGGCGTGGATACAATAATTACCTGCGATAATGGTATTGCAGCTGCTGAGCAGATTGCTCATGCCAAGGCAAAGGGCATGACAGTGGTTGTCACAGATCACCATGAGGTCCCCTTTGAAATCGGGGACAATGGGGTGAAGAAGGAAGTTCTTCCTCCTGCAGATGCTGTGATTGATCCTAAGAGAAAAGATGGAAGCTATCCCTTTTCCGAAATCTGCGGAGCTGTAGTGGCATACAAGTTCCTGCAGGTGCTGATCGGAACAGATGATGACTTTTTTACCGAGATGTTGATCTTTGCCGGCATCGCTACGGTTTGCGATGTTATGGAGCTTAAGGATGAGAACAGGGTCATTGTAAAGAAGTCTTTAAAGTTTATTGCTAACACCGCTAACAAGGGCCTTAGAGCCTTGATTCATGTTAACAGCCTCGATGAGAGCAAGATTACCTGCTATCATTACGGCTTTGTTATTGGGCCATGTCTTAATGCCACGGGTCGTCTTGATCTCGCTACAAGAGCGCTTGCTCTTTTCTTTAGTGAGGATGAGAACGAGGCAGTACAGATTGCCGGAGACCTTAAAGCCCTTAACGACAGCCGCAAGGATATGACAAAGCTTGGAGTAGATGAGGCCATCGAATATGTGGAAGACCACCGCGTATCGGGCGAGCTTCCCAAGGTACTTGTGATCTACCTGCCGGAGGTTCATGAGTCTATAGCCGGCATAATTGCAGGCAAGGTAAAAGAGAAATATTACAGACCCACCTTTGTTTTGACAAAGGCTTCCGATGGCGGAGCCAAGGGATCGGGTCGTTCTATAGAGAAATATGATATGTATGAGGAGCTTAGTGCCTGCAAGGAACTTTTTACTAAGTTTGGCGGACACAAGATGGCTGCAGGTCTTTCCCTTCCGGAAGAGAACATTGAAGTACTAAGAACCAGGCTTAATGACAACTGCACCTTAAAGGGCGATGATTTTGAGCCCGTTCTTCATATCGATATGGTAATGCCGCTTAAATATGCGGATATGGAGCTTGTCAGAGAATTTGAGAAGCTCGAGCCCTTTGGAAATGGCAACAGCAAGCCGATTTTTGCCCAAAGGGATATGGTGCTTTTGTCAGGGCGCATACTTGGGAAAAACAAGAACTGCGGAAAATATAAGGTTACTGATGAAAGTGGAAAAATCTACGAGATGATCTACTTTGGAGATATGGATAAGTGGCATGAGGCACTTTCACAGAAATATGGACAGGCAGCTGTGGATGAACTTTATGACTGGAATGCAAATGGGAATTTGAAGGTGAATGTGGCATATTATCCGGATATCAACAGCTATCAGGGAAGAGATAGCCTTCAGTTTGTAATGAATGATTACCTGATTCCATGAAATGAAATCAACCTTGTCTGAGAAATAAAAAAAGCCCCTAAAACCACAAAAACACACGCGTCGGCGTGTGTCTGCGGTTTCTTATGAGGGGGAGATAGTGAGCTGTCGCTCACTTCTTGATTATTATATTATCAAGAAATTGTGAATAAAATGTGAAAAAAATATAAAAATTACAATTAATCATATTTAATTAAGATTTAGTTAATTTAAGTTAAAAAATGTATTTGCGTATAATTGGAGGTGAAACTACG
>JAILMY010000100.1 GCA_024692165.1 Butyrivibrio sp.
CCCCACAAGACAGGAGACCATTAACAGGTGCCTTCTTGTAGGGATATTTCTGGTGCTGTTTTTCCTGTCCGCCATGCGTTACGGAATCGGAAACGATTACTGGACTTACAGATATGAATTCATAGATATACACCGTGCGGATACAAAGATTTCTTTTGAGATAGGATTTCAGCTTTTTGTACGTCTGATGCAGGCGATAGTGGGAGTGGATAACTATATTCCCATATTTGCCGTGATCGCCTTTTTCACCTGCCTGTTTTTTTTAAAGGGACTGTACGATACATCCGACTGGTTCGTTCTTTCCTTTTTCCTTTTTATGACAAACGGATTTTACTTTATGAGTTTCAGCAATGTGAGGTACTATTTCGTGCTGGGGCTTGTGATGTACTCCATGAAGTTTTTGCTTAAAAAGAAGTTTATTCCTTTCTGCCTGATAATTGTTTTCGCGGCGTTTTTCCATCTGACCGCAATGCTGGTAATACCTGCATATTTCGTGGCATATTATCTGAAGTGGTCAAAGAAAACCATATGGCTCATTCCAACAGTGGCGGTATTTCTGGTGGTTGCAAAGTACCCCATCAGAAAGCTGTTATTTGTTTTCTATCCCTATTACGAAGGGGATGCCATACTGGATGTGACAAATTTCAGCTGGGTAAATATCGCTAAGTGTGCCGCAGTTCTGGTACTGTGCCTGATCTTTTACAAGAGTGCAATAAAGGGTAATGCGAAAGCGGAGTTTTTCTTTAATCTGAATATGTTTGCACTGATACTTTACACCTGCGCAACATATGTTCCGGAATTAAGCAGGGTGTGCTATTACCTGATCATTTCACAGGTATTCATCATACCCATGGTTATAAAGAGTATCACGAACGTGATAGTGCGGAGGATTATCCTGATCGGAGTTGCGCTGTCATTCTTTGCATATTTCCTGATCTTTTTAAGGCAGGGATATGATCCCGTGATACAGATACTCCCGTATTTTTCATGGGTGTTCATCTGATAAAAATAGCCCGGAGGCAAGTAACCTCCGGGCTTAACTAATTATTTTTATTCCTGTTTTACCACGCCACTCTCGGCTGCATTCTTCTCCAGCTCCTCGGCGGTGATACCCATATTGACCTTCATCTGCTCATAGAGCATCTGAGCAAGGCCAAGGGATTTCTGATCCGTAGCTTCCTTGGAGATTTCCTGGATGGTCAGATCCTTGAAATAATCCACCAGCTGGTTGTCCTGTTCTTCTTTGTCGTCCCAATGGATGGACTTTTCCATATTCTTATAGACCTGCTCTAACAGATAACTTTCAAACTGTTTGCAGACGTCCATAAGTTCTTCTTCGCTTGCACTCTTTGCATCGGTTGAGTTTAGCTTGGAAGAAAGAGCGGACACGCTCTGGGAAGAAGCAAGCTGCGCATAATGATCTGTAATATTTGTGGAAGAAGAAATATCCATTTATTATCTCCTTAAATTGTTTGCTTGCTCTAACATTGTATCTGAAGTGGTGATGACTTTGGAGTTGAATTCGTAAGCACGCTGGGTGGTGATCATGTTTACCATTTCATCGGCAACGTTAACGTTTGAACCTTCCAAGTACCCCTGGATGACACGGCTCTTGTCCAGGTTAGCGGTGGTGGCCTCATTTAAGGGCTGTCCGCTGGCTGCTGTCTGTGAGAAGAGGTTGTCACCCTCACGCTTCAGTCCGCCGGGGTTGTTGAACTGGAATAAACCAATGGTTACACCGATGGGCTGAGGATTGTTTGATGCGTCGGGATAGAGCACCGATCCATCCTTGTCAACGGTTACATTGCTCATTATATATTGGCTGCCCAGTACTATTGTCTTTCCTGTTGAATCTATAAGGGGATTACCCTGTGAATCGCAGAGCATATGGGAACCGTTTCCGGCCTCGCTCCACTGGAATGTACCGTTACGTGTGTAATAGGTGTTTCCGTCATCTGCTTTAACGGCGAAGAAGCCTTTTCCGTCGATGGCGAAATCCGTATCATTTTCAGATGCCAGGAGAGAACCCTGAGTGAATACGGTATTTATGGATGCGTTT